>JAEYFY010000130.1 GCA_023454395.1 Pseudomonadota bacterium | reverse complement strand
ACATACCCGTGGGCAAAATTTTCCCGATTGTAACGAAAAATAAATCTTCTGTATCGGGTTATATCAAAAAAACCTACAATTATTGTGGTGTAAAGATCCCAATGACTTGTTCATTTTCACGAACAAGTGAGTTAACTTCACCCTCTGTTTGCCGTTGCTGATGGCCACATTTCGCACATTCCACAATATCCACTTTATCTTCACGCCACATTTTGAGTGTATCTAGAGCTTGACAGTGTGGACACACGGCTCCTGCGATAAAGCGTTTACGGGTTGCAGACATGGGGTCAGTTCTCCTATTTATCAATAGATTTTTTTTCTTTATGTATTTGAGGAATGTCTTCTGTTAAAGATTCATCCCAAATATCAGGCTGATGGTGCTCTTGACGAATTTCTTCACTAAAAAGCTCCTCAAGTTCTCGTCTCGCTTCTTTTACTCGTGAAACGTTAGAGACTTCTTCAGGCGATTCATCCACCAGCTTTCTCAATAAATTCATATCCAGACGACGAAAATGCTGTTGCGCCCGATAAGCTTGGTGAGGATGCATGCCTAATTCAATTAACGTTTTACGTCCTAATTCTAAGGCGCTAGAAAATGTTTCGCGGCTAAAATCTGTCACCCCCGCTTTAAGCAACTCATGAGCTTCAACACGTCCTCTTGCCCTCGCAATAATATGCAAATTAGGAAAATGATGTTGGCAAAGATGAACGATTTCCATCGTGGCTTCAGGCTCATTACAGGTGATAACAATGGTTTTAGCATGCTCAGCACCGGCAGCACGCAATAGATTGAGATCGGTAGCATCACCATAATAAACTTTATAGCCATATTTACGCATGGTGCTTATGCTTCCAACATCATGCTCTAATACCGTGACATTTATCTTATTCGCCATTAACAAACGCCCTACAACCTGTCCCATTCGTCCAAAGCCGACGAGAATGACCTCTGGGTGGTTATTTTCAACGAAGGGCTGTTCGTCTGTTTTAGCTTCATTATAACGACGAGCAAACACAGCGTCTGTCATTTGCATCACAAGAGGCGTTGTCATCATAGAAAGTGTGACAACAACCAACAATAACGCCATTTGCTGACTATTTAATATGCCCATTGCCATCGATGTTGAGAAAACAACAAACGCAAATTCCCCGCCTTGGCTTAATACAGCTGAGAATTGTAAACGTGTGGAAAAGCGCAATCTCGCTAGCCAAGCAATACTATAAAGTATCAACGCTTTCACAATAACCAGAACTAAGACGCCTAATAATACTTGTGGAAGATAACGCCATAAAATACCAATATCTAAAGACATACCAACAGAGATAAAAAATAGCCCCAAAAGTAGACCTTTAAAAGGTTCAATGGAGATCTCTAATTCATGTCGATACTCTGAATCTGCCAATAACACACCCGCAATAAAGGTTCCCATTGCCATTGAAAAACCGAGGGTTTCCATAAAAATAGCAGCACCTAATACAACAAGTAGCGCCGCAGCAGTAAAAACTTCCCTCACTCCAGATTTCACGACTAAACGTAAGAGTGGACGTAATAAATAACGACCACAAATCAACAGCCCAGCAAAAGCAGCCACTTTTACGCCAATGCGATACCAATCACTACTTGCCGTTTCTCCGGCTAACAAGGGAATAACAGCAAGGATAGGGATAACTGCCATATCTTGAAAAAGTAAAACAGCAAACCCTAATTGCCCGCCTTCATTATGGTTCATTCCTTTCTCGTTCATAAGTTGCAATGCCATCGCGGTGGAAGACATCGCAATGCCTAATCCACCAATAACAGCAGCCTGCCATGAGAAAGACGTAAAAACGAGAATAAGCCCTGAAAAAATAGAGGCGGTTAATACCACCTGCATTGAACCAACGCCAAAAATGGCACGTCTTAATTCCCATAACTTGGCGGGTTCCAATTCCAAGCCAATAAGGAACATTAAAAAGACCACACCTAGCTCAGCAAAATGTAAGATGTTATCGACATCTTTAAACAGCCCTAATCCCCAAGGACCAATGGCAATACCCGCAATTAAATAACCGAGTACCGCACCAATTTTAAGACGTTGTGCAATAGGCACCATAACCACGGCAGCACACAGGAAAAAGAGCACAGCTTTAATCATCCAATTATCTTCCATTAAGCTCGCTCCCCTTCAAATGGCGCACTTAACCAATGGCGATAAGCTTCACCGAGATGAGTCAGTGTTGTTTTAGATTGTTGTCTTGCTGAATACACAATCATTGGTGATAGCCAGCGCATACCACACATTTCTGCCATTAATTCGAGTGGGCGCAATAATTCAGACAGAGTGTAGCGATTCTTTCCATTATGTTGATAAGCTTGCTCAGGCTCCCCCGTTGTAATAACACAACGAAATGACTTACCCTTTAATTGTGCCTTACCTGCTTTGTTAGCAAATGGGCGAGTTAATACTCTGTCTTGCCACTCTTTTAATAACGCAGGGCAACTATATGTTTGCAATGGGAATTGAAAAACGATCACTTGATGTTTACACAGCAAAGATTGTTCATGGTGTATATCAATAAAAAAATCAGGGTAAGTAGCATATAAATCATGAATAGTTATATTCTCTAAATCCCTCACCGCATTTAATAACGCTTTATTGGCGATTGATTGGCGCGGTTCGGGATGAACATACACCAGTAATACATTTGATGCGTTTGACATCATTCCTCCTTACAAAACGTGTCAGAAACCATTTTTTCCGTTACCATGCACGCATTGTGACCAACAGTTACGAACAACTTACTCTATATATTAATTTACATACTCTTAATAGACGATATTTATGATTGTTTTTTCTTCTTTGCAAATTCGCCGTGGTGTCAGAGTGTTACTGGACAATGCCAGTGCAACCATT
>JAEYFY010000111.1 GCA_023454395.1 Pseudomonadota bacterium | reverse complement strand
AAATACTGAGTTTTCTATTTATTTACCAATTAAGTAGGAGATAACCAATGCAAAAAGGAAATGTATGGGTTGTTGATGATGACAGCTCTATTCGCTGGGTACTTGAACGAGCCATTTCTCGTGAAGGCATGTCTTGTAAAGCCTTTGAACATGCGAATGATGTGCTTAATGCACTCAATACAGAAATACCTGATGTGTTGTTATCAGACATTCGTATGCCTGATATGGATGGTTTATCTCTTTTAAAAATAATTAAAGAACAATACCCAACTCTGCCCGTTATTATTATGACGGCGCATTCTGATCTCGATGCTGCCGTTAATGCCTATCAACAAGGGGCATTTGATTACTTACCAAAGCCGTTCGATATCGACGAAACATTGGCATTAATTGATCGCGCAATTACGCATTATCGCGAACAAAAACAACCCAATACCGATGAAACCTTGCTGCAATCAGTGACAGATATGATTGGCGAAGCACCTGCAATGCAAGAGGTTTACCGTATTATTGGTCGGCTTTCTCGCTCCTCAATTAGTGTACTTATTAATGGGGAATCGGGTACAGGAAAAGAGTTAGTGGCACATGCATTACATCGCCATAGCCCAAGAGCGTCCTCTCCTTTTATCGCACTAAATATGGCGGCAATTCCTAAAGACTTGATTGAATCAGAGCTTTTTGGTCATGAAAAGGGGGCGTTTACAGGCGCCTCTCAAGTACGCCAAGGTCGATTTGAACAAGCGAATGGCGGTTCACTGTTTCTTGATGAAATTGGTGATATGCCTCTTGATATTCAAACACGTTTACTGCGAGTTCTGGCTGAAGGACAATTTTATCGTGTAGGCGGTTATGCCCCTGTAAAAGTCGATGTGCGTATTATCGCCGCAACTCATCAAGACTTAGAAAAGCGAGTTCAAGCCGGTGATTTTCGTGAAGATCTCTATCATCGTCTCAATGTTATACGCATTCAGTTGCCGCCATTACGCGATAGAACTGAAGATATTCCCAGCTTAGCGCGCTATTTTCTGCAAAAAACAGCAAAAGAATTGGGCGTCGAAGCCAAAGTTCTTCATCAGCAAAGTTTACAAATAATGATGGAATATAGCTGGTCAGGTAACGTCAGACAATTAGAGAATGTGTGTCGCTGGTTGACGGTAATGACGGCAAGCCAAGAGATTATGCCTCAAGATTTACCACAAGAAATTCGCCAGCCTGATGAGAAAGCCAAAAATATCAATCGAATTGCTTCTTCTCAACATTGGTCACAACATCTTTCATTATGGGCAGATGAAACATTAGGAGAAGGGAAAGAAAATATCTTAGCAGATGCACTGCCTCAATTTGAACGCACACTATTACTCAGTGCCTTGGCATATACGCAAGGGCATAAACAAGATGCAGCAAGATTATTAGGTTGGGGAAGAAATACATTAACCCGCAAATTAAAAGAGTTAGGGATAGAGGAATATTGATCCCCTAACCCTTCATCAATTAAATAACACGCGAGAATTGACGTTGGCGCATTTGATTTCGTAAATAGGTATCGAAACACATACAAATATTACGAATAAGCAAACGTCCTCGTGGTGTAACTTGAATGCCGTCTACTGTTATTTCAACTAAACCGTCATCCTTCATTGGCACAAGTAATTCTAAATCTTCTTTAAAATAGTCATGGAAGACAATATTGTGCATTTTTTCAATATCAGAAAAACGCAGGCTAAAATTACAAATTAAGGTTTTAATTACATCACGGCGAATACAATCATCATTAGTCAGAGATAAACCGCGCCATAGCGCATTTCCTTCACGATTAACTCGCGCATAATACTCTTTCAATACTTTTTCATTCTGCGCATAGTTATCACCTAACATACTTATTGCAGAAACTCCCATGCCTAATAAATCACACTCTTCATGAGTGGTATAGCCTTGGAAATTACGGTGCAAAATACCTTTACGTTGGGCAACCGCTAATTCATCATCCGGTTTAGCAAAGTGATCCATACCAATAAACTGATAGCCGTTTGTTGTCAGCGTAGAAATTGTCTCTTGTAATATTTCTAATTTTTCTTCTGCTAAAGGGAGATCTTCATCTTTAATTTTACGCTGAGCCGCGAATAAATTAGGTAAGTGCGCATAATTGAAAACACTCAATCTATCTGGTGATAGCTCAATAACGCGTTTTAATGTAAAGGCAAAACTCTCTTTAGTCTGCTTAGGTAAACCATAAATTAAGTCAATGCTGGTGGAGTGAAAACCCACTTCACGCGCACGCTCTACCAATGCAAAAATAAATGCTTCATCTTGCTCACGATTTACTTTTTGTTGCACTTTTTTATTGAAATCTTGCACCCCCATACTCAGGCGATTAAATCCTTCATGACGTAGATGGTCGATAACATCTAGCTCAATTTCACGTGGATCAATCTCAATAGAGAGTTCTGCATTATCAACAAAATGAAAATGGTGGCGTAATAGCGAAACCAATCGGCTAATTTGTTGTTTATCCAGAAAAGTCGGTGTCCCCCCGCCCCAATGCATTTGCGTCACTTTTCTGTCTTTAAAATAGCGCGCTCTGTTAATAATTTCTTTTTCTAAAACATCAAGATATTCATCTGCTTTATGTTTATGGCGAGTAATAATTTTATTACAGCCGCAGAAATAGCACAGCTTATGGCAGAAAGGAATATGAATATAAAGCGATAAAGGGCGCTCAAGATAGCGTTGAGTCGCTTTGATAAAATCATCATCGCCATATTGCTGATTAAATTCTAATGCTGTTGGGTATGATGTATAGCGAGGACCTGAATAGTTATACTTATGGATCAGGTCAAGATCCCAAATAATTGTTTGTTCTGACATGCCTCTACCTTCCAAAAGTGAACCGCTGATATTTCATACCAGCAAACAGACATTATGAATATCTGAAAGAATAGTGTAACCAATAAATCAGGAACTGAATATGATCGAAAGAGGTATCGTGTGGATCCCTCTCTTCTTATTGATAGGCGATAACATTCAAATATATGACGTGATGTAAATCACATTATGTAAAAATAGTCTTACCCATTAAAGATATTCATGAATAAATTAAGTTTATTCAATATGTTAGTCGTGTTAATTCATCGTGGAATATCAGAAGAAAACTTTTACACCGAGTTTAAAACGATATATTACTCAAAATACGATTTAAATTAATTAAATATCTCGTTATATTAGTTTTATTATTCTTTTATTCCCTCTTAATTCGATGATTCTAATAATAGTAACAATTATATCTTTACCTAAATTATAATATTACATATCCTAGAGGCAAACATTGATTAATATCCAACTAGGTCGTGTTTTGATTTAAATTTGAGGGCTATTAAAGAATAAAGGTCGCTATATTACAAGGAAAGATAGCATCCCCCATACCTTATCTTATTTTCTTTGACGTTTCTCTTATTTAATCAGTCTCTTTTATATACCCGAATTATGGATTATTAACCACGGAAGGAAACGGACTAGCAACCAAGGATGGTTTATCTTTTCAATAACAACACCTCTTTTTATTTACTCTCTATTTCATACTTATTCTGTGGCAAATATAGGTAGTATTACCCATCATCAAATAAGAATAATTATTATCTGTAAATAAAATAAGGCTCTGCTTATTTTAAACTAATTAAACAGAGCCTTTTCATTATTATGCTTATTTTATTGCATTTGCTTATTCTGCATCTTTACCATAACTAGGAGAGCGTGGGCCATATAGAATACCGTTCGCCTTTCCTGCTGAAAGTAAACGTATACTGGTTATGCCTGCAATTTGGTAGCTTTTGTCTGATACGGTATTCACAATTTGATTCACAACGGCTGAAACCAACATCCCTATTAAACTACCTGAAGAGCCGTCTGTTTCTGTACTTGATGCCGTTGCAGAACTACTCCACAACACGCCACCATTACGAAGATCAACAAGCTTAGCAGTAACAGTCACTCGCGTATCACTAGAAATAATTTGATATGACGTTCCAAACTCTGTGATATCTAAGTATAAAACAGCATCAGCACCAAAGATTTCACGAAGTTTATTAGGGCTTACTGCATGAATATCCCCTGCCATGGATAAACCATTTTGCTTAAATGTTTCTTCAACAACAGCAACAGGGAAAACATAATATCCCGCTTCTGCCAAAGGATATGTTACTTGAGATAAGAAGCTGTGCCCCGCGCTAACTTCCGTTGTGTGGTTTTGCGGCACTAAGACTAAAATACTTTTTGGTTTACTCTGTTTAAATGCAGTGTAATCTGTTTTAACAGGCTGGGCGCATCCCGTTAATACCAACGCAAAAGCCAAGCAAATTAAAGCGAATAATCGACTCATTTTTGCATTCCTTTATTTTTCATCAGGCGATCCATAAATTCCGCTGATTCAGGGTAAAGTACTTTTTCTTCAGTAAATTCTGCCATCGCTAAATCTAATGCACCCGTCGCACCATATAACATCCCTAAATGTGCATGTAATCCTGGTGGAATACCTAATGATTTAGCGCGAGAAAGCTCTATACTTTTCTTCAATGCATCAATTTGTGCTTGAGGATCACTTTCACTTTGTTGATAGTGCTGATATACCACTTGTTGATAACTGTCCCAGTTATAAAGTGGTTTCGGACCACTTGCACAGCCTGTCAGTAATAATGCCCCCAAAACAAGGCTTATTAATGGTTTAGACATCGTTATATCCTTATAAAAGCGCATTATTTTGAAGGCTGCCAAGCATTGCTCTCAATACCTGCAACTAAATTGTTAACCGCTTCGCGGATCGCTAAATCAAGCACTTTACCGTTCAGTGTTGAGTCATAGCTTGCTGTTCCACCAAACCCAATGATTTCACGGTTAGAAAGCTCATATTCACCCGCGCCTTGAGATGAGAACACCACTTCTGATGTATTCACATTCACAACGTTTAAATTCACTTTTGCATAAGCAACTTGTGTTTTACCGCGGCCTAAAATACCGAATAATTGACGATCACCCACTTCTTTACGGCCAAATTCTGTCACATCACCCGTTATCACATAATTAGCGCCTTTCAATTGTTGGCTTTGCCCTTTAATACCGGCTTCTTCTTTTAATTCAGATAAATTGGCTCTGTCTAATACATTAAAACGCCCTGTTTGTTGTAAGTGCGTCATTAAAATCGTTTTGGATTGATTGCCTAATCTATCAACTCCATCAGAGAATATTCCATTCATATAACTAGAACGGTTATCAAACTTACCAATAGAAATAGCGCTCTTAGTGCCTGTATAAGTTGTGTTATAGGTTGCAACTTTAGCGACTTCTAAAGAGCGTGAAGATTCTGATGCACACCCTGCTAGTAATGAAGCAGAAATCATGATCAAACCAAACGATAATTTATTTAAATTCATATTAATAACCCAATAAAGGTGAAATAAACCCATAGATATTCATTCTATTAATTGAAGCAGGGTTGATATAAACAGAAATAATGCTTTCGATTTTAGCTCGTGAGAGCTACCCTTAAAAACCTTAATAATAATAAGGTTAAAAGACCATCAACTCTTATTTGATAATATAAAGGCAATCAGCGATGGGGAGAATAGAAGATAGTCGATAAAAATAACAACAAATAAATATAAAGATAAAATAGGTAATGCTTTATCTATTATTTTTTCAATATCCCTTAAGTCAGTTTAAAATTAAACCCATAAAAAAATAGAAGCCAATTTATATTATATGGCTATTTAATTCGTTCTTATAAATACCTTTATCTAAAGAAAAAATCTAAATAATGTGTAATAAAAAAACGCGATATAACCAATATTGATTATATCACGCCCATTATTTTCGTTCTTTTTACCGACAAATACGGTAATAATAAATACGCTATTAGCGTTTTTTTCCAAATGCAGCGGCTAAAGCATCACCCATTGCACTATTTCCTGCATTATTACCATTATTCATTGGCTGACGGTTACCACGGGCAGGTTTTTGCCCTTTGTTATTTCTAACAGAATTCGAGGTATTTGATGATGATGGTTTTTTATCACTATCACCTGCGACTTCATCTAAACGCATAGTTAATGCGATGCGCTTACGAGCTAAATCAACCTCAAGAACTTTAACTTTAACAATATCTCCAGTTTTCACCACAGTATGTGGATCTTCAATAAATCGATCAGCTAAAGAAGAAATATGCACCAAGCCATCTTGGTGTACACCGATATCAACGAATGCACCGAAATTAGTCACGTTAGTCACCGTTCCTTCAAGGATCATGCCACTAACTAAGTCATTCATCGTTTCAACACCTTCAGCAAAAGTCGCTGTTTTAAACTCTGGGCGTGGGTCGCGTCCTGGTTTCGCTAACTCTTTTAAGATGTCATTAATCGTTGGCAGACCAAACTGCTCCGTAATAAATGCTCTTGCGTCTACTTGTGAAATTAAAGTGCTATTCCCCATTAAATCATCAATTTTTTGATGGGTAGATTGCAGGATATTTTCAACAACAGGATACGCTTCAGGGTGAACCGTTGAGGCATCAAGCGGATTTTTACCATCTCGAATACGTAAGAAACCAGCACATTGTTCAAAGGCTTTTGGCCCTAAACGCGCCACTTTGAGTAACTGTTTTCTATCAATAAAACGACCATTCTCATCGCGCCAGCTAATAATATTTTGAGCTATAGATTGGCTAAGCCCTGCAACACGCGTTAATAACGGTACTGATGCGGTATTTAAGTCAACACCAACGCCATTCACACAGTCTTCAACGACAGTATCAAGTTTTCTTGCTAATAATGTTTGGCTAACATCATGCTGATATTGACCCACACCAATTGATTTAGGATCAATTTTTACAAGTTCAGCCAGAGGGTCTTGTAAGCGACGCGCGATAGAAACCGCACCACGGATAGAAACATCTAAATCAGGAAATTCATTAGCGGCAAGCTCTGACGCAGAATACACCGATGCACCCGCTTCACTAACAATCACTTTTTGCGCTTTCACTTGCGGATAGCGTTTTACTGTTTCAGCAAAAAATCGCTCTGTTTCACGAGAAGCCGTACCATTACCAATCGCCACCAACTCCACATTATGCTTAATACATAACGCAGCTACACTTGCCGCGGCTTTATCCGCTTGTCCTGTATGTGGATAAATTGTATCTGTGGCAATTAATTTGCCCGTGCTATCAACAACCGCAACTTTAACACCCGTACGTAAACCAGGATCAAGCCCCATTGTGGCACGCATACCGGCAGGCGCTGCCATCAATAAATCATTAAGGTTACGAGCAAAAACATTAATCGCTTCTTCTTCCGCTTTTTCTCGTAATTGGCTCATTAGTTCTGTTTCAATATGCATTAAAACTTTTATGCGCCAAGTCCAACTTACAACAGCTTTACGCCAGCTATCTGCCGGTTGATTATTTAAACGTAACCCTAAATGCTCTGTAACCAGTTGTTCACCGTAGCTCTCTTTGGGAGCTTCTTCAAATTGCGGATCAGGATTAAGTGATAATTGAAGAATACCTTCGTTACGACCACGAAACATGGCTAAAGCACGGTGAGAGGGAACATTAGCAATAGGCTCGTGATGATCAAAATAATCACTAAATTTAGCGCCTTCAGCTTCTTTGCCATCAATCACTTTGGCAACAAGATGCGCATTTTTCCATAAATATTGGCGAACTTTTGCTAATAATCCCGCATCTTCTGAAAAACGTTCCATTAAAATATAACGTGCGCCATCTAAAGCGGCTTTGGTGTCATCAACACCTTTTTCTGCATTGATATAAATAGCCGCGGCTTCTTCTGGATTATTTTGTGGTTCATTCCACAATAAATCAGCTAATGGCTCTAATCCATTTTCAATCGCAATTTGCCCACGAGTACGGCGCTTAGGCTTATAAGGAAGATAGAGATCTTCAAGCTCTGTTTTACTTTGAGTTTCATTAATTGAAGAATGCAGTTCTGGTGTCAGTTTTCCTTGTTCTTCAATTGATTTTAAAATTGTTTGGCGACGATCGTTGAGTTCGCGTAAGTAACCAAGGCGAGTTTCTAGTTGACGTAATTGCGTATCATCTAATCCGCCGGTGACCTCTTTACGATAACGGGCAACAAATGGCACCGTATTCCCTTCATCCAGTAACGTTATAGCCGAAAGGACTTGCTGGGGCTTCACAGATAGCTCATCTGCAATAATTCGGCTTAATGATTCATTCATAAAATATTTACCTACCGAGAGGAATAGTTAAAAAAGATGGCTATTATACACGCAGAGCATTAAAAAAATTTGGCAAAATTCCTATCTAGCTCGACAATTATGAGGAAATTAACAGATTATTTTAACATTCACGCTATAGTACCTTTATGAAATTCAATGTTGATGATAGTTTTTATTCGTAATGGCAAAAAGTAACTATATTACTCGTGATGGCTGGTATGCCTTAGACAAAGAGCTAAAATATCTTTGGAAAGAAGAACGCCCGCGTGTCACACAATCGGTTTCAGAAGCAGCGGCACAAGGTGACCGTTCAGAAAATGCTGAATATATTTATGGAAAGAAGCGATTACGGGAAATTGATAGACGTGTTCGTTTTTTATCAAAACGTCTTGATGAACTAAAAATCGTTGACCCAGATCCGCGCCAAGAAGGAAAAGTCTTTTTCGGTGCTTGGGTCACGCTTGAAGATGATGACGAAAATATCAAAACCTTTAGGCTTGTGGGTCCCGATGAATTTGATCCAGCAAAACAGTGGATTTCTATTGATTCCCCTGTTGCTAGAGCGCTTATTGGTAAGCAAGTTGATGATGAAATTAGTGTGCAAACACCAGGTGGTGAAGTTAATTACTGCGTATTATCTATCGAATATCATTCGAAATAAGATAAATAAATAGCTTTATATCCTTTATTAAGACCAATGAACAAGTTTTATCTATAAATTATTAACATTTATTCTTTGGTTTTGGTTTAATATTCTTATCGATGATAGAATTCGCTAATAAATGCATTTGCACTTCGGGAGCTTAAAAAATGCAAGAAAGTTATAAAGTGCTAATCGTAGACGATGATTTACGTCTGCGTTCACTCTTAGAGCGCTATTTGACAGAGCAAGGTTTTCAAATCCGTACTGCCGCAAACGCCGATCAAATGGATCGTCTGCTCACTCGCGAATCTATCCATCTTATTGTGCTCGATTTAATGCTTCCTGGTGAGGATGGCCTCTCTATTTGCCGCCGCTTAAGAAGCCAAAACAACCCTATCCCTATTATTATGGTTACTGCGAAAGGGGAAGAGGTTGATAGAATTGTGGGGCTTGAAATCGGTGCTGACGATTACATCTCAAAACCCTTTAATCCAAGAGAACTACTGGCACGTATTCGCGCAGTTCTTCGTCGCCAAGCAAATGAATTACCGGGTGCACCTTCACAAGATAACGCCATTATCTCTTTTGGTAAGTTCAAGCTAAACCTTGGTACGCGTGAGATGTTCCACGAAGAAGAGCATATGCCTCTGACAAGCGGTGAATTCGCTGTATTAAAAGTACTGGTATCTCACCCTCGCGAGCCACTTTCTCGTGATAAGTTAATGAGCCTTGCTCGTGGTCGTGAATACAGTGCAATGGAGCGTTCAATCGATGTCCAAATTTCGCGTTTACGTCGCATGATTGAAGAAGATCCAACGCATCCTCGCTATATTCAAACAGTTTGGGGACTCGGCTACGTCTTCGTTCCTGATGGAACCAGCGTTCAATGAGAAGGCTGAGGCTTTCACCCCACAATAAACTGACACGCTCGCTATTTCTGGTTATCTCGCTACTTTTTTTTAGCTTGATAGCCAGTTATATCGTTGTGCAACACCTTATTGTGGGACCAAGCCTTCAGCAATTTAATAAAGTTTTAGCGTATGAAATACGTACGTTAATGCCTGAAGAACTGATCCTAGTAGACGGCACTCCGCTAAAAATCTCCCCTGCTTTACGTAATAAAATCTATAACGAACTCGGTGTCTCTTTCTTTGATAAAAATGCTGCACTTGAGGAAGGGCTATATTGGGCCAAAATAGATGATGAATTAAGTGAACAGATGTCTGAATATCTGGGAGGAAAAACCGAACTATGGATTGAAAATACGCTAGAATACCCAGTCTTATGGGTTAATACGTATATGTCCCCCTCGCTTTGGATCCGCGTTCCACTCACTGAATTAGGGCAAAACTTCTTACTGCCTGTTTACCGACAAGCGATTATTTTTATTATTATCGTTGTTGCTTTTTTCTGGCTTTATAGCCGTTTTCAAAATCGCCCACTCAATGAAGTGGAGTATGCAGCGCGTCGCATCGGGAAAGGGGTTATTCCACCGCCTATTCCTGAATCTGGCTCTTCTGAAATGCGCTCGATTATTCGTGCCTTTAACCAAATGTCATCAGGCATTCGCTCATTAGATAATGATAGAACGCTTGTTATGGCAGGTGTTAGCCATGATTTACGTACACCACTGACTCGAATTCGTTTGGCCACTGAAATGATGAGCCCCGAAGATAGTTACCTCGCAGACTCTATCAATAAAGATATCGAAGACTGTGATGCTATTATTGGGCAATTCTTAGACTATATGCGCACAGGTAAAGAGATGTCTTTAGAACTGTGTGATATGAATAATCTATTACGAGAAGTTATTTCAGCTGAATCTAATTCCGGAAAAATCAGCGAAGAGCATCTTCATCCTGAACCCATTAATATCACAGCTAACCCTATTGCTGTAAAACGCGCACTAACCAATATGGTGGTGAATGCTACTCGCTATGGTCATGGCTGGATAAGCGTTTCAAGTGGAAAAGATGAAGAGTATGCGTGGTTCCAAGTTGAAGATGATGGTCCGGGTATTCCACAAGAAGATAGACAACGTCTTTTCCAACCTTTTGTTCAAGGTGAACAAGCACGTAGCTCAACGGGGGCGGGGTTAGGATTATCCATTATTCGTCGTATTATGGATGCTCATGGTGGCTATGTAGAGCTTGATGATAGCGTTAAAGGTGGATTATTAATCCGTGCTAACTTCCCATTAAAAGAGCGCGAAGATGAGGATGATTAGCCCACTCTATTGCAAATATTGAAGTGCTTTTATTACGCCATTTCTCTTCTCATTTCTCTCCTCCTATAAATATTTCATCATTTTTTCGCTTTGTCATAAAACTGTCACAATTAAGACATTTAATTGTCATCAAACTGACCTATTGTCTGTGCGTACCGTAACCGAAGTTGATAGATGTCGAAAATTATTCTACCTATCCCACAGGAGGGATTAT
>JAEYFY010000425.1 GCA_023454395.1 Pseudomonadota bacterium | reverse complement strand
CCCTATTATTTTTAGAGGTTTTAGGTTTTATGACTAACGAACGCATTGCCAATCCGGGTCCATTAGGTTTAATGGGTTTTGGTATGACAACGATTTTGTTGAACATACATAATGCCGGTTTTTTCCCCGTAGTCTCAGTTATTATGAGTATGGGAATTTTTTATGGTGGGATCGCACAAGTTATTGCTGGAATTTTTGAGTTCAAAAAAGGCAATACTTTTGGAGCCACTGCATTTACCTCTTACGGCTTTTTTTGGGTAACATTGGTCGGAATTTGGTTATTACCCGTGATGGGCTTAAGTGAACCCACAACACCTCTCTTTTTAGGTGTATTTTTAGCGTTATGGGGAATTTTTACCTTTTTCATGTTTATTGGCACGTTAAAAGCCAATAGAGCACTCCAGTTTGTCTTTTTAAGTTTGACCATTTTATTTGCATTACTGGCGATAGGAAATATCACAGGTAATGCACTGATTTTAAAAATTGCAGGTTTTGAAGGTATTATTTGTGGTGCCAGTGCTTTTTATCTTGCAATGGCTGAAGTATTAAATGAGATGTATGGCAGAACAATACTGCCAATTGGTCACAAGTAACCGCTTTATAAAGAAGTGGCTATTTAGCCACTTCTACTACTTGGCTTTTACGGCGTATTAATTTTCTTGCGCACCATGCATAAAGTAACCCGGCAACGACACCGGAAATATGTGATTCTGTTGATACACCTAATTGTCCCGGAATTAAACCATATGCCATTGATCCGTAATAGAATAGAACAAAGAGTGCAATAACAATATCGATTATTTTATGCCGAGTAAAAGCGTGAGCAATAAGTAAAGACCATAATCCAAAAATCCACCCACTTGCACCAACATGAATAGCATTTCGTCCAAAAATCCAAACTAATAAACCGCTTACGATAATAATAAATATGCTGGATAGCACATATTCTCGTAGAGATTGTGTCATGGATAAAAAGCTAAGAATAAGAAACGGGAGTAGATTACTAAATAGATGGGACCAAGATCCATGAATGAAAGGCGCGATAAAAATACCAATTAAACCTTCACCCGTCCTTGGAATAATCCCCCATTGGAAAAGAGATATGGGGAATAGTGAGTTAATAAGTTGAAGTAAGACTAATATGATAGTTAACCCGCCAAGAAAGGTGAGCCTTTTTTTAAACCAAACTTTATCCATAACATAGCCTTAATAATGTGATGCCGTTGATAAAACACTATAACGCTATAACTATAAATATAAATAGAAGAGCCTCTAATAAAAAAAGAAGAAAGGCTCTTTTTTATTTATTAGTCTAATAAATTAAGGCAAGCAGCTCCACGAGCGCCACCTGCATCACCATGACGTGCTTTTTCTATTGCTGGAATTTGTGCACTTCCATAGACACAGTGTGAGAGATATTCGGGCAATTGATCATACAGTGCATTAAATTGTGATAATCCACCACCAACAACAATTAAATGTGGATCAAGCACAGTAAGAATATTACTTAGATAAATGGCTAACACTTTCATATAACGATCAACGTGTTCTTCAGTTTTCTTATCTCCAGCATAGTATTGCTCAACAATATCAACAGCTCTTTTAGGAGTGTGATTGAAAGCTTTATACATACGTTCAAAACCACGACCAGATAAATAAGTTTCAAAACACGCTTTTTTGCCACAACCGCAGATGATTTTTGGCATTGTTTCGCCAATCACGTCATCTGCGTCCACATTCAGATTCATATGCCCAATTTCACCGGCAATTCCATTCTTGCCAGATAATACTTTGCCATCAATAACAAAACCACCACCAACACCAGTGCCTAAAATAAGTCCAAGTACAGAAGGATGGTGACGAAATTCGGGGTCCCATGCTTCCGATAAGGCAAAGCAGTTAGCATCATTTTCAACTTTAACCGGTCTATTGAGTATATGTGCAAGATCATGAACCATAGGTTTGTATTTCGCTGCTGGAACATTAGTAGTAAATACTGTTCCTTCTTTTGCATTCACAATACCAGGAACACCAACCCCGATTTTTCCTCTACATCCTAATTCAATATCAGCTTCTAAGGTCAATTCCTTAAAAACATTCAATAATGCCGGATAATCATTTTTAGGTGTAGGAACACGTTTTTGCCACACTTGAGTCAGATCTTTATCAAAAACGGCAAGCTCTATTTTTGTGCCGCCCATATCAAAACCATAATACATATCAGTCTCTTAATTATTCTGTAAATATTATTTATAGCAACGACAAGGTTGTCGTTACGTGGCCATTTCTATTTCAGTCAATACTTAAGTTATCTCTACTGCTTATATACACTAGGTTAAAGAAGAACAGTGATTGGTGACAGTTGAGTTTTCTTTATCTATTGATTACTACTTTCAATCAAAACACTACGTACTTTCATTAGAGCAAAGCCTAATAAATTTAATCCATTCCAAAGAAGAGGATTGTTAATCTCATTGTCTTGCTCACTTAAACCGACTCCCCATATTTTATCAACGGGGCTTGCTTCAACAAGCACACGATTGCCTGTTGCAATCAGAAATTTACCAAGCTCTTCATTTTGGGAAAACTTAGCGATATTGGCACGAATAACAATATCCATACGGTGTTGTTCCCAAATACCTTGGTCAAATCCTTTTACTTCTCTGCCTAATGCTTTCGCAGAGCCTGGATTAGATGCAGTAATAATGCGCTTTCTAACTTCTATATCATTAAATAGCTTTGCTTTTTCAGCCATCATACAGTGCTCAGCGCTGGCATAACGTACATCATCTAATATAAAAGGTGCAGGATACCATTGGCTAAAGCAACTTTTTGTGATGTCATTGCCTTTACTTTTGTGTCCCCAAAAGTAGATGTACTTTATTTTCTTTCCTGCCCGAAATTCTTTTTTTAATTGTTCTAAATCCATCTTTTTTCCCGTTATGTTGAATACTCCTCATTCACTTTATAAAGATAGCATAGAAGTAAAGAAGGATAGAGTGCCTTTTTGCGATTCTGCTTATAGGTGAAGCGATTCCGCTATTTTGAATTATTCTTATAAAACTAATCTTAATTAGACTTGTTTTTGCTGAATGATAAAAAAAATAGCGCTTAGATTACTAGGATTACTCTTAAAAGAATTGAGCTAAAGAGCCTCTTTATTTATATAATCACACAAAAGGATAATCTTAAAACGATATTGCTTACTTAGTATAAAGGTGTAGTTAATTAAGTATTTCTAATATAAAAAAGTGTATTTATCGGTATTTATACTAATCATTGGTATTTATAACTAATATAATGGCTATTATATAATTAAATTAATAACTTATATTAATTGATGCGTTAATTTTCATTGTTACATTTATTATTTGAACTAGGTCACGCTTGTGCGTTTGTTAAGCTAAATTAACAATATTGTTTTATAGGTAAAATATTACTTAAGTTAATTATTCTGTAATACAGGTTATTCTTAGCGGTATTTACTATAAGTAAATAATAAAACCAATCATAGATTGATAATCTATTTTTGTCTTTTATTTTGATGTTTTTTTCTAAAACTTAACCAATACTGATATATTTTATTTTTTTCTCAGTGAAATAGACCGATCGTAATATGATAAAAAGCAATAAACACAACTTTTGGGTGTAAAAAAGGGGGCTGTTTTGATGATGATCAATATGAATAAATAATCCTTTCTATTTTTAGTTGTTATTTTTTTAGTCTTTTTTGGAATGGAAAAAAGAGGGTTTATTAAAATTGATCTTGATGGGTTCTTTGGTTTTTAGAAGAAATAATATCAATAAATAATTATTTTAGAATTTTATTTTTATAAAATTTATACAAATTGTTATTAATTAACTCTAGTTATTATCTGGTTTCAAAACCTGTTTTTTTAGGTAAAAAAGACGCTATTTTTGATAGTAATAATAAATATAAGATTAAGTAGAAGTACCCATTTTTATAAAGTGAAAATGAGTAGCGTTTTACTTTTTACACTTTTTTTGATGTTGTCTTTTTCATTAAAATAATTATACAATTTAAATTAAATAATCATTACTCCTAATTAGATGATGCTTATTTGTAATTAAATAGATTAGTATTTATAAGATTATTTTACCCTACATAGTTGATGTTCATTAATTGATGATTTAATGAGAGTTTAAATATGAATTTATAAAGATATATTTTTAACTTATTGTAAAAATTATCTATAAGGTTCTCTCTTCCTTATTTTGGATGAGCATCAAATTATTGAACAAGGTTTAGAGTGCTGTTATTAAAGGGGCCACACTATGTATGATGATATTAGTAACCTAAAAGATAAGTTTCAGGAAGATGCTTTTGCTTTTCAAGAGTTTTCTTCCTCTACAACACAAGATATTGATAATAAAATAGAATCAGTAGTTATAAATAAAGAAGATAATAATAAAATTAGTAATTTGAGTAATAACACGTTTTCTGAAACTTCACTTGTCGTGAAAAACGAACCAAAACAGCCTGTTACTTCATCGTCTATTCCTTCTTATCACCAGGATGCTTTAGTTGTTAAAGCAAAGAAAGACAATTTAATTAAGAGTAAGGAAAATTTGTTAGCAGATAATAAAATATTTGATAGCAAAGAAACGGATAGAGTTCATGCCCATGAAAATATATCACTAAAAGATATATTGTCATTTATTGCCTCTGTCTAATCTAAATAAGTAAAACTCTTTGTGTAAATAAATAATATTGACTGGTGTCAATCTTTAGCCATTGTTATTTTATTTTTTAAGATAAGTTTATTTCTTTTCGATATTTATTAATGTCGATAGGGTGCCTTTGTCTTAAGAAAAGATCTATGGCGATGACAAAGGTATGGGTTTATGAATAAAATATTTAAAACATTAATTACGGCTTTTCTATTGATAA
>JAEYFY010000407.1 GCA_023454395.1 Pseudomonadota bacterium | reverse complement strand
TGATGAGGGTTCGCATGGAACAACAATATTTTATTGGCGTTGATGTTGGCTCAGCCAGTGTCCGTGCAGCGGTATTTGATAGCAATGGAAAGCGTTTGGGCTTTTCTGTCCGCCCTATTGCTCAATTTCGTCCAAAAACGGATTTCGTTGAGCAATCATCTACCGATATTTGGCAGCAAGTTTGCACTACTGTAAAAGAGTCGGTGGCGTTATCTGCTATTGATCCTATCCATGTGAAATCTATTGGTTTTGATGCCACTTGTTCTTTAGTTGCAGTGGGTAAAGACGGTAAAGGGCTTTCTGTTTCACCAAGCGGTAAAGCGGAGCAAGATATCATCATGTGGATGGATCACCGTGCTGTACAAGAAACAGTCACTATCAATCTGACCAATGATCCTTCACTGCGATATGTCGGTGGTGAAGTGAGTATTGAAATGGAGTTGCCAAAAATTCTATGGCTAAAAAATCATTATCCGGAGCGTTATCAAAACGTATGGCGATTCTTTGATTTAGCTGATTTTTTAGTTTGGAAAGCAACATCAGGAGATGTAGCAAGTACCTGTACATTAACCTGTAAATGGAACTATTTAGCACATCAGGGACAATTTAGTGAGAGTTTGTTAGCCGATGTTGGTTTGGATGAATTATTAGAAAAAGTACCACAAACCATCCTTGCGTTAGGTGAACAAGCCGGTTGCTTAGATGAGTCGGTTGCCAACGCGTTTGGCTTGCACACGGGTGTCATTGTTGCTTCTGGCATTATTGACGCACATGCGGGTGGCTTGGCATTAACGGCATCACAACCTGAAGGCAGTTTGGCAATTATCAGTGGTACGTCTAACTGCCATATGATCGTAAGTCAATATCCCATTATGGTGCCGGGTGTTTGGGGACCTTACTTTGGCGCGATGTTACCTGAATTATGGCTAAATGAAGGCGGTCAAAGTGCTGCGGGTGCGTTAGTCGAGTGGTCTATTCGTCGTCATGAATCATGGGCTGAATTAGAACAAGAAGCGAATGAAAAAGGGGTGAATTACTACGCCTTATTAAATGAAGCTGTCGCTGAATTGGAAGAAACAGAACAATATCCAACTGCACAGTTTCATGTGTTAGCTGATCACCATGGTAATCGCTCTCCGCGCGCCAATCCCGCAGCCAAAGGCATGGTAAGCGGATTAACGCTGGAAAGTGGCCGTGTTGCCTTAGCGCGTTATTACCTTGCGACACTGCAATCTATTGCTTATGGCACACGCCATATTATCGACACACTTGAAGATGCGGGACATCAAATCAATCGTATTGTGATGTGTGGTGGTGCAACGAAAAATCCATTGTGGCTACGCGAATACGCCAATGCGACAGGTCGTGAAATCCATTTAGCGCAAGAAGAAGATGCGGTGAATTTAGGGGCTGCATTATTAGGTGCCGTAGCATGTAAAGCCTTTGATGATTTCTCTAGCGCTGCCAGCGCAATGGTGCGAGAAGGTGGCATTATCACGCCAGATAGCAGCACGTTTGCCTTCCATCAGGCTAAATATCAAGTTTATTTGCAGATGTATCAAGATCAGCAACGTTATAACGAAATGATGTCAGATTGCTGACTACTAATTTTTCCGATTATGAACCGAGTTTACCTTACCAGGGATATCTTATGTTGAACTTAAATCTACCAAAATTACCGACAACCATCACCGCAGGTCAAAAAGAGATCCTGATGGTTACCAACGCAGACTTACGAGAGCCTGCAAACGTAACATGCTGGCCTGTACAGAAAAAATTTGAGGATAAACTGGCTGTAGCATTAGAAGCTCTAGGTTACAAAATGAAGCGCGCTCATGAGATTAATGAAGCTCGCGGTCATGGTTTTATCAGCAGTCAGCGCGAAGGTTGCGATATGTTTGCCGCAATCGATCCTGATGCGCCAGTGATTGTGTTATTAACCGCATGGCAATATTCACACCATATTGCCTCTTCTTTAGCACACCATCGTGGCCCTATTTTACTGCTGGCTAACTTTGATGGTACATGGCCGGGTCTGGTGGGCATGTTGTGTTTAGCGGGTACGATGACCAGTTTAGGTAAAAATTATTCACGTTTATGGTCAGAAGCGTTTGATGATGAATTCTTTGTAGATGGTTTAGCTACTTGGTTAAAATATGGTTATGTAAATCATAAGCTTAACTATCTTACAGATATTGCGCCAACACACAGGGTAATGGCGACAGAAGCCGGCGAAGTGGGTCGTAAAGTCGGCGAATACATAATTAAAAATAAAGAAATAATAGGTTTGTTCGATACATTCTGTATGGGAATGATTAACGGGGTCTTCCCACAACAGGCCATGATCAATATTGGTATGCCAATTGAATCCCTTTCTCAATCTGCGTTACTGGTCGAAATGGCGAAAGTACCAACAGAATTAAGAGAGGCATGTTTACAGTGGTACGAAGATAACGGGATGACGTTTATGTTTGGTCAAGATGACAAAACTGAACTCACTCGTGAACAAGTGATGGAGCAGTGCGCCATGATGATTGCAA
>JAEYFY010000355.1 GCA_023454395.1 Pseudomonadota bacterium | reverse complement strand
ATTAAATGAAGATATATTGATGGTATGACTGTCAAATTGCTGTCATAAATGGTTGTCATGATGTCGGCACAAATGAAAAGGAGAGAGAAATGAAGATAGCTGCTCACCGAGGTTTTTCTGGAAAAGCTCCTGAAAATACACTGGCTGCGTTTAAAATGGCGATTGATTTCGGGTGCGAATGGATTGAAACGGATGTGCAATTAACCGCGGATCATGTTCCTGTGCTTATTCATGATAAAACAGTTAATCGTTGCACGAATGGGCAAGGTGCTGTGCGTTTTCATACCTTAGATGATTTACATCGCCTTGATGCAGGAAGTTGGTTTAGTTCGCTCTATCAAGGTGAGAAAATTCCTTCTTTAAGGCAAGGGTTGCAGCTCATCAAACGTTCAGGAACAAAACTCAACATTGAACTGAAGACATGGCCTGATGATGATGTTGAGCGTTTATGTTTAGCGGTTTCTGACATGATAAAAAGTGCAGATATTCCGAATGAGCAAATTCTATTTTCTTCTTTTGATACGCATGCACTTATCGTTATGAAACGATACCTTCCTTTGATTCGCAGAGGGCAATTATGGGATGAGATCCCTGATAATGCATTAGAAACACTAAAAGCGATTGATGGTTTTAGTGTGCATTGTAATTACCAATATCTTACGCAAGAACAAGCACAATTGTTAAAACAAGCTGGCTATGAAATTTATTGCTATACCCCGAATGATCCTGAAGAAGTGAAAGATTTTGAGCAATGGGGCGTTGATATGCTGATCACAGATATGCCTGATGTTTATCTGCCCAATGTTGTTCAAATAGCAAAATGAAAAAGCACTAACAATCCTGCTTACTGGTATTGAATAAGGCGTTATTGAGATGTTTGATGACGCCTTTTACCCTTTTCTTTCCGTATTTTAATTGCAGAAATTAAATAAGAGAAACGTTGAGTAATAGATGCTTTCTTTACATTCTCTGCTATTATCCTGCGCAATTAATGAATAGATATTATTCAACACGATAATATTCATCTCATTAAAAATAAAAATGGGAAAATGGTTAGCGAATATGGCGACCTTATCAACCCAACCTCTAAGAGTAGAGGTGCATTATTTCTACTTTAATTGCCAATAATATTATTGAGAGTGAAATATGAAAGAACTCGTTGTTGTTGCCATTGGAGGCAACAGTATTATTAAAGACAATGCTAGCCAGTCTATCGCTCATCAAGAACAAGCAGTACAAGAGGTTGCAGCCCATATTAGTGATATGGTGGCTGAAGGGTATAATATTGTTTTAACTCATGGTAACGGACCACAAGTAGGGCTTGATTTGCGTCGCGCTGAAGTGGCGCATGTGCAAGAAGGTTTGCCGTTAACACCTTTAGCTAACTGTGTGGCAGATACACAAGGTGGCATTGGTTATTTAATACAACAAGCGTTAACGAATAAGCTTCGTGTTCAACAACATAAACAAGCCATTACTCTTATCACACAAGTTGAAGTTGATAAAAACGATCCCAATTTTGTTTCTCCCACAAAACCTATTGGTGCATTTTTCTCTGCACAAGAGATGGTGCAATTAAAGCAAGAAAATCCTCAATGGCATTTTGTTGAAGATTCTGGTCGTGGTTATCGTCGTGTTGTTGCTTCGCCAATTCCTCAACATGTTGTTGAATCTAAAGCAATTAAATCACTGTCTGAATGCGGTTATGTCGTGATTGCAGTAGGTGGTGGTGGTATTCCAGTTATTAAAAATGAACAGGGGAATTACCAAAGTGTTGATGCGGTTATTGATAAAGATCTCTCATCAACATTGCTCGCAAAAGAATTACATGCCGATATTCTTATCATCACCACGGGTGTTGAAAAAGTCTGTATTCATTTCGGTCAGCCAGAACAAAAAGCATTGGGTGAAACATCGGTTGAAGAAATGACACAATATATGCATGAAGGGCATTTTCCACCGGGCAGTATGCTTCCTAAAATTGAAGCCAGTCTCTCATTTTTAGCTGCGGGCGGAAAAAGAGTGATTATCACAACGCCAGAAAAACTGGCATCAGCGTTAAAAGGCGAAACAGGAACGCATATTATTGCTTAATTTTCGCAATCAAAAATACTCTGTTATTTAATTGATAAGCGCCTTATTTATAAAAGAGTAAGGCGCTTATCTTATGCAGAGTTTCTTAATATATTGATGATTAAATAGTGTGATTAGCGGGATAGGCTTTTGCGTAATGTCGCGGATTTAATCGTGCAAATAATCCTATTGTGATAATCACTAAAACGGCATGAAATGCCCATGCATAAGTAAAGCTTCCGTCTGGTTGACGTAATAGCACAGCAACTAACGGTCCAAACGCAGCAATAATAAAGCCACCACCTTGCATTAAGGCTGATAGAGCGCCCGCTTGTGCAGGATCAGGAATATGATCGAGCGCGACAATCATCATCATGGAAAAACATCCACCTAAACCACAACCTAAGAAAATACTCCAAAGATAAGGGGCGCTCATTGGAATAGTCATGATTGTGCCAAAACCTATAAATTGGCTGATTAATGTTATCGTAAGCCAAAAACGCCTATCGTGATTTTTAGCCGCTAAGAAAGGAATAATTAAAGCGGCAGAGGCTTGAAAAAGAGAAAGGATAGCGACAAGAGAGCCACTTTGTGCGCTTGGCATTCCTAACGATTGGTAAAAAGGTGCCAACCATGTCACAACAGAGGCGTAACCTGCATTAACGCAACCAAAACCTAAAATAAGCAATCCCGTTCTGGGGCGCCAAATTAAGGTATTTAGTGACATTTTATTGGCAGATGCAGCGTTGTTTTGAATGGAAAAAAGAATAGCGACAAATGCCAATCCTGCTGGAAGAGCAAACCACGCCAAAGCACTTTGCCAATGACCATAACTGGCAGTAAGAAGAGGGGATAATTGCGCTCCGAGTGCGCCTCCCCCCATTAGCATTGCGGAATATAACCCCATCATGATAGGTGTTCGATTGCCAAACCACCCTTTAATAATGCCAGGAAATACCGCTTGAATATAGGCAACGCTCAAACCGCAAAAGAGGGCGGTCAGTAATAGCTGATTGCCATCAGAAACATAAGCTCGAGAAAAGGAGCCTATAAGAAGCATCAACATTGCGACTAAAAGCCCTTTACGTACTTGAATATAAGATTGTAAGAAAGGAACGATTAATGCGCCTATTCCCATTAAAAGCATGGGTAATAGCGTGAGTAATGAGACTTGGCTATAGCTCATTCCTGTTGAGGCAATAATATTATCAATAACAGGGCCGGGGCCAGTTAAGAAGGGGCGTAAATTTATCCCGACTAAAATAATCGTCAGGACAATCTGCCATGTTTTTTTTCTTGGTAAGGCAGTCATTATAATTCCCTGATAAACAATAAATATTGCCTGCTTTATGGACAATGTTGATATAAACAGATGAGGGATTTTATATCAACATAAATAACATTAGGTATTTTAATTAATCATCATGCCATTTAAGCGATGTATTTTAATTTCCACTGTTTAATCTGGCTGTTAGGATTAATTAATACAAACTCATAATGTTCAAAATGAGAAAGTACCTTCTTAAATTCCACGGCTGCTTTATCTAAATCCCACGATTTAGGGAAATAAAAACCATCAAAAGGGATGTTTTCAAGTTGTGCACTAAATTGATGAATAAACTCATCAAACCCTGCATAAAAGAGTGCGATTTTTCCAGACCAATTAATGTGATAAGTATTATCTTGTTGGCGTTGGAAGTAAATTTGATGATTTTTACATGCATCATGACCTAATAAGTAAATACTGAAAGCAGGGACTTCTGCTTTTTCTTCATATTCATCAGTATCACTATCGATTTGAGGGGCAATATCAACATTAAATTGATGAGTAATAAAGTTATCAAAATCGAACAGAGTATTTCCTGTGCTGAGCAAAATACCTTGGTCGTCAAACCAATAAGTTGAGGAGAGTGTACAACAGTGATAATTATCCCAAACAATGGGAGCTTGCCAGTGAGCTAGGCTGGTATATTCTTCTTCGTCATCTGATTCATCTTCGTCGATATCATCCAGATAATCCTCCCCTTCACTTAAATAGTAATCGGCACTTCTAAGATGAAGATCAAACCAAAGTTGACCATGTTTATCTAATCGGCCTGACCAGACAAATTCGGTAATTTTATGGGATTTCGGATAGGCGCTATCAATAAAAGTAATGGTACGTACGGGTGTGGTCATGGTTTGTTTTCTTTTAAATATAGGTTTGTTTACTAGGGTAATAGAGTGATAACTATCTGCATGATTATGATAAAAGTGATATTCACTCTAAAATACCATACATTACACGGCGTAATAGAACTCAAATAAGTGAGATAGTGATGTTAACGGCATTAAATCAGCAACTACCTATTCCTTCTGTAATATATGAAAATGGAAAAGAAGAGAGATGGCCATTAATTGATAACAAATATGCCTTTCCCAAAGATTA
Organism: Pseudomonadota bacterium; assembly: GCA_023454395.1. Taxonomy (GTDB): domain Bacteria; phylum Pseudomonadota; class Gammaproteobacteria; order Enterobacterales; family Enterobacteriaceae; genus Proteus; species Proteus appendicitidis. The sequence continues at coordinate 959 of JAEYFY010000355.1, read as the reverse complement.
TATTGCGTTTATCACCCAATATGGATCAGGTCAGGTAGCTGATTTTATAACGTTATTTAACCCCTTTAGCCAAAATGAGTACCTTAATTTTTTCCAGCAAAAAGAGCAGATCCTTGAAGATTTCAGCTCATTAATCAATGATGATCCTAATTACTATCGTTTTGTTCTATATCCAAAATGTAATGGGCTTTTACCCATTGGTGTTACGGATAATGGTGATACGCTTTTTTGGGTTGTTTTATCAGAAAATAGCGAGCTTTGGACAATGGCAATTATTCCATCTAGAGGATCAGAGGTAGAATTTATTGCAGAGAGTCTGACAGGGTTTTTAGAGGGAGTTTTATCAAAACGAATTCGTTGTCAGTCATTCCCCGAGGGATTTCCATCAGAAAATATTACATTTGTTTCAGGATATTGATAGGTAATCGAGTTACTAAAGTTTTTTAGTTTGATTGCGAAATGAGTATAGTGATCTTTTACTCAGTTATTTAATTGAAAGACAAAAGAGAATGTTACCATATTTGGTAACTTACTCAAATGTTACCATACTTGGTAACTTAATGATTTATGTTACAGAGCAAGCGTGAAAAATAGGCAACAAAAAAGCCTTTTCTGGAAAAACCAGAAAAGGCTTTTTATAAAAATAGACCTAACTGACTAGGATCAGTTCATGCCGTATTTTTTCAGTTTCTTACGCAGTGTGCCGCGGTTAATGCCCATCATTTGTGCTGCACGCGTTTGGTTGCCACGGGTGTACTGCATTACCATGTCCAACAATGGCTGTTCAACTTCAGCCAATACTAGCTCATATAAGTCATTAACATCTTGACCATTTAATTGAGCAAAATAGTTCTTCAGTGCTTGTTTAACTGAGTCACGTAAAGGTTTTTGGGTCACCTGATCTTGTGAATTTACGGTGGCAACTGTTAGTACGTCTGAATTTACGCGTTGTTCGAACA
>JAEYFY010000342.1 GCA_023454395.1 Pseudomonadota bacterium | reverse complement strand
ACACAATATGTACATTTATATTGACAACTATGGTGTATTTCTCTGACATTAATCTTTATACAAAAATTGCTGGCTATCTCGCAAATTTCTCCAAATTTGTTAACTTAGTCTCATTCTGAAAAGGCATACATTTTGCGGAGTTTATTTTTATAAATTCTCTGTAGTGTGCGCCTGTCCGTTAATTTATTTATCTGAAATTCTTGAGCAAAGAAAAGAAATGAGAAAGTTAGAGCATGCAAATTTATTATTATTGATAATTGCACTGGTTGCTGTGGGTCAAATGACTCAAACTATTTATGTTCCTGTTATTGCTGATATGGCCGTTTATTTTGGTGAGCCAACTGGGGCGGTGCAGCAAGTAATGGGGGCTTATCTTTTTTCTTATGGTTTTTCACAGCTAATTTATGGGCCTATTTCCGACAAAGTAGGGCGTCGTCCTGTTATTTTAGTTGGTATGACAATTTTTTGCTTATCAACACTAGTGGCGATTTTCTCGCAAAATTTAACCACACTGGTTATTGCAAGTACCTTACAAGGGATGGGAACGGGTGTTGCAGGCGTGATGACACGTACCCAACCTCGTGATTTATATACAGGCACCGCGTTACGTTACGCCAATAGTTTGTTAAATATGGGGGTTTTAGTTAGCCCATTATTAGCGCCGATGATCGGTGGTGTTGTCGCTCACTTCTTTGGCTGGCATGCGTGTTATATCTTCTTATTATTATTGGGCAGTAGCGTTCTTTTTTGTATGTATCGTTGGATGCCCGAAACACGTCCTGTACAAGTTGAAAAGCGTAAAATGTTGTCATCATTTTACTTACTACTTTCAAACAGTACCTTTAGCGCCTTTTTAATTATGCTGATTTGTGCGTTATCAGGTATTGCTGTTTTTGAGGCATCAAGTGGTGTGTTAATGGGTGGAGTACTCGGATTAAATAGTATCACTATCAGTATATTATTTATTTTGCCTATTCCTGCCGCATTCTTTGGGGCTTGGTATGCTGGCCGTGAAGGTAAAACCTTTGTACAGCTGATGTGGCATTCTGTGTTTTGTTGTTTATCCGCAGGGGTTTTAATGTGGATCCCCGGTTGGCTAAATATTATTAATATTTGGACATTACTGGTACCTGCAGCACTGTTTTTCTTTGGTGCCGGCATGTTATTCCCATTAGCAACAACAGGGGCGATGGAGCCATTCCCTTATTTAGCGGGTTCAGCGGGTGCGCTGGTGGGCGGTTTACAAAATGTAGGTTCTGGTGTCGCAACATGGTTTTCTGCTTTACTGCCACAGCATAATCAATTTAGTTTAGGTATGATTATGTTTGCAATGTCAGTGGCGATTATGCTTTGTTGGCTTCCTTTAGCGCATCGTTTTAGCCATGAAGAACATACTATTTAGTTGATTGATGCACTGACTAAAATAAAAAATGCCGAGATAAAAATCTCGGCATTTTGGTTTTGTAGCCTAGGCTACTTCTCTCTCAAACTGTTTTACTGCAATTAACCGCGATCTTCCCACTCTTGAGCGCGAGCGACAGCTTTTTTCCAGCCGTTATAGCGATAGTTACGCTCAGTGGTTTCGATGCCAGGGCGGAATTCCTTATCAATAGCAGCTTTGTTTTTCACTTCTTCCAAATCACTCCAGAAACCGATAGCAAGACCTGCAAGGAATGCGGCACCTAATGCGGTACTTTCACGAACAACAGGGCGTTCTACGCGCGTACCTAAAATATCGGATTGGAACTGCATTAAGAAGTTGTTGGCAACAGCACCACCATCAACACGCAGTGATTGTAAACGTGCGCCTGAATCAGCTTGCATTGCATCAAGCACATCGCGTGTTTGATAAGCGATAGACTCTAAGGTTGCACGAATGATGTGATTACGGTTAGCACCACGGGTTAAACCAAAAATAGCACCGCGGGCATACGGGTCCCAATATGGTGCTCCTAAGCCTGTAAAGGCAGGCACAACATAGACACCATTAGTATCATTAACTTTAGTTGCGAAGTATTCAGAGTCAGTGGCTTCATCAATGAGTTTTAGCTCATCACGTAGCCATTGAATAGAAGCACCACCAACGAATACCGCACCTTCTAGGGCATAGTTTACTTCACCACGAGGACCACAACAAATTGTTGTTAGCAAGCCATGATTAGAACGAACCGCTTCTTTACCAGTATTCATCAGTAAGAAGCAACCAGTACCATAGGTATTTTTTGCCATACCGCTTTGTACGCAAAGTTGACCATAAAGTGCAGCTTGTTGGTCACCCGCCATACCGGCGATAGGAATACGTGTACCGCCTTTACCACCAATATTTGTTTGACCATAAACTTCTGAAGATGGCACTACTTTTGGTAGCATATTGCGAGGAATATCCAGCAGATCGAGGATTTTTTGATCCCAATCTAAAGAGTGGATATTAAATAACATGGTACGTGAGGCATTAGTGAAATCTGTAACGTGAACGCGACCTTGTGTCATTTTCCAAACTAACCAAGTATCAACAGTACCGAATAACAGTTCACCTTTTTCTGCTTTTTCACGAGCGCCTTCGACATTGTCGAGGATCCATTTTAATTTTGTACCAGAGAAATAAGGGTCAACCATTAAACCCGTGTTTTGACGGATATATTCTTCAACACCTTCTTTATCTTTTAAGCGAGTACAGAAATCCGCAGTACGACGGCATTGCCATACAATTGCGTTATAAACAGGTTTACCCGTTTCTTTATCCCATACAATGGTGGTTTCACGTTGGTTCGTGATACCAATACCTGCAACGTGGTCGGATGGAATATCTGCTTTTGCTAATACTTCAACTAAGGTTGCACTTTGTGTTGCCCAAATTTCCATTGGATCGTGTTCAACCCAGCCTGGCTTAGGATAGATTTGGGTGAATTCACGTTGTGAAATACTGACGATATTGGCATCGTGGTCAATGACTACGGCGCGTGAACTAGTTGTACCCTGATCCAGTGCAACAATATATTTTTTCTCGGTATTCGATGTATTTGTTTCTGTTGTCATTTTAGTAACCTGTTCTGATAATCAACAATATTGCTCTTAATTTTATTTATCGTCTTCAATTTTGCAGGTATCGCAAGGTAAGTGACGGCCAATTAATTTACGGTAAGCCAATGCACCTAAGATACCACCGATAAATGGAGCAATTATTGGAACTAAGAAATAAGGGATATCACGTCCACCAGTCAGTGCAATATCACCCCAGCCAGCAAAGTACGCAACCAATTTTGGACCAAAGTCACGAGCTGGGTTTAAGGCGAATCCGGTTAAGGGGCCAAATGCACCACCGATTACGGCAATTAAGATACCAATTAATAATGGTGCTAATGGACCTTTAGGTACACCGTTACCATCATCAGTTAAGGCTAAAATTAAGCCAACAAGGATAATGGCAATGATAACTTCGACAACAAAGGCATGTGCAACGGAAATTTGAGCTGCAGGATAAGTAGAGAATACACCGGCAGTGAAGAGACTTTCTTGTGAGCCTCTGACAATGCCATTAACTTGTTCGTAGTCGAGGAAAACACTGTAGTACATAAAATACACAATAGCAGCGGCAAAGAAGCCACCTAACATTTGTGCAATAATATAAGGGATAACTTTTCTGCGTTCAAAGCAAGCAAATAACCAAAATGCAACGGTAACTGCCGGGTTTAAGTGAGCACCAGATGTGCCCGCGGTAAGATAAACGGCTAAGGCAACACCCAGCCCCCAGATAATACTTATCTCCCACAGCCCTAGCTCTGCACCTGCAATACGTACTGCAGCAACACAACCAAGGCCGAAGAAGACTAGCAACGCAGTTCCGATAAATTCAGAAATGCATTGACCCATAAGAGAGGTTTTCGTCTGGCTCATATATTCTATCCTGAAAGAGGGTTATTTATTGTTAG
>JAEYFY010000311.1 GCA_023454395.1 Pseudomonadota bacterium | reverse complement strand
TAAATAAAACTGTGAATGATGTTATTATCGCGATTTACGAAAAAACAAGGATACAGCTATGGGCTTTATGACCGGCAAACGCATTCTTATTACTGGTGTTGCTAGTAAATTATCAATTGCTTATGGTATTGCCAAAGCTATGCGTGACCAAGGTGCAGAACTTGCATTTACTTACCAAAATGAAAAACTGAAACCACGCGTTGAAGAATTTGCAGCATCATTAGACTCAAATATCGTATTAGAGTGTGATGTGTCAAAAGACGAAAGCATTGATACCATGTACGCAGAACTTGCAAAAGTTTGGCCAAAATACGATGGCTTTGTTCACTCTATCGGTTTTGCTCCTGCTGACCAATTAGATGGCGACTATGTTAATGCCGTAACTCGTGAAGGCTTTAAAATTGCTCACGATATCAGTGCATACAGCTTCGTTGCTATGGCGAAAGCAAGCCGTGAAATGCTAAATCCAAATTCAGCTCTATTAACTCTGACTTATTTAGGTGCTGAACGTGCAATCCCTAACTATAACGTTATGGGTCTGGCGAAAGCCTCTTTAGAAGCTAACGTTCGTTATATGGCAAATGCTATGGGCCCTGAAGGTATTCGTGTTAACGGTATCTCTGCTGGCCCTATCCGTACATTAGCGGCATCTGGTATCAAAGATTTCCGTAAAATGTTAAGCCATTGCGAATCAGTAACGCCTCTGCGTCGTACTGTAACAACCGAAGATGTGGGTAATACAGCGGCATTCTTATGCTCTGACTTATCTGGCGGTATCACAGGTGAAATCATTCACGTAGATGGTGGTTTCAGCATCGCTGCAATGAATGAATTAGAACTAAAATAATTCTGTTCTATAAATAATAGAAGCCAGCCTTACTGTTAAGGCTGGTTTTTTTATGGTTTTTTTGTGGTTTTTTTATGTTGCTTCTACGGTTTTTACTCTTAACTCTATTAAATACCGGTTTTTTTATGTTGCTTCTACGGTTTTTACTCTTAACTCTATTAAATACCGGTTTTTTATCTAATATCTCCCTTTTCCCTTTCATTTTTAATATCATGACTCTGTTAGATAAATTTCACTTTTGTTTTTTAGCTTATTCCTATAATCTTTTCTTTATATTAGCGATAAAATAATTACATATTAATAAAAGGATTTAATGTATGAAGAAATTTAGATTTCTGTTTTATATTTTTGCTCTTATTGGTGCAATTATTTTTGTTGTGGCTTTATTCGTTATTAAATCTGAATTAAATGTAGTAAGAAATGGAATAGAAACAACAGGCGTTGTTATTGACCAAAGTGTGAGTAAATCTTCTGATGGTAACTACTTTTATCACCCTATTATTCAGTTCAATACAGAAGATAATAAAGAAATAACGTTTCGCTCACCGGAAGGGGGTAGCCAATCTCGTTTTTATCTTGGTGGAAAGATTAACGTTATTTATCTTCCTAGTGATCCACAAAGAGCAACGATAAACAACTTTTTAGGCTTATATGGCGCGGGAACTATATTAAGTATTTTGGGATTAGTATTTGCATCAACAGGGCTTATCCCTTTGTATTTTATCAGAAGAAGAGCCACAAGGGATCAACGATTAAAACGTGATGGCATGCCTATCAATGTAAAAATATCTGAAATTATTATTAATACTCACATTCGTTTTAATCACCGTTCTCCCTATCAAATTATTGCTGATTATCATGATACATTAAACAATCGATTAATTCGTTATAAAAGTGGTTATATCTTCTTTGATCCCACACCTTATATTAATAGGGAGCTGGTTACCGTTTATGTTGATAAAAAGAACCCAAAAATTTATTACCTTGATATTTCATTTTTGCCTTCATTTGAAGAGTCATAAATAAATATTCTTTATATTTAAAAATATAGGGAGCATTTATTTTCGTGTAATTTCATCAATTAACTGCCTTGTTCACAAATTTACAAAAGCCTTTTTTATTCGCACCTTTTGAGTTTGCTAATTTCTTAGAACCTCTTATCATCTTATATTAGTAAAGATATTCTGATATCTGTAAGTTAATTCATCACCTCATTGATAGGGAGCTATTCAATATGAAATTGTACTACACGCCTGGTAGTTGCTCACTTTCCCCTCATATCGTTTTACGTGAAACTGGTTTAGATTTTTCAATAGAGCGCATCGACTTACGTGCTAAGAAAACAGAATCGGGGAAAGATTTTCTAACCATCAATCCAAAAGGCCAAGTTCCTGTTCTTCAATTAGATAATGGTGATATTTTGACTGAAGGTGTTGCAATTGTTCAATACCTTGCGGACTTAAAACCTGATAGAAATTTAATTGCGCCACCAAAATCACTAGAACGTTATCATCAAATTGAGTGGTTAAACTTTCTTGCAAGTGAAGTACATAAAGGCTATGGCCCTCTGTTTTCACCCGACACACCTGAAAGCTATGTGCCTGTTGTTAAAACTAAATTAAAAAGTAAATTCACTTATATTAATGATGTATTAAGCAAACAAAAATATGCCTGTGGTGAGCATTTTACGGTTATTGATGCCTATTTATTTACATTAAGCCAATGGGCGCCGCATGTCGGTTTAGATTTAACTGATTTAACACACCTACAAAACTACCTAAAACGCATTGCACAACGGCCTAATGTGCATAGCGCACTGGTCACTGAAGGGTTAATTAAAGAGTAAGTTAAAACGTTATAAAAGTTAAAACCGAATAAAAGATAAATTCAATACAATAAAAAAGCGGACGTAACATTCATATCCGCTTTTTCTTTTCTTAGAATTTGTGTGGTTTAATCTATCTGTGTTGCGCAGAATTTGTGTGTTGGATGCACCATTTGATCTTGAGCAGCAACGAGTTGCAGTTCGTACTCATTCATCTCTTTCGTTTTTAGCATCACTTCATAAACTGCCGCAGCAACGTGTTCTAATGCGGTTTGTAGTTCAACACCTTTAAGTAAATCCACCAGCATTAAACCACTTGTTAAATCACCGACACCCACAGGTTGACGTTCACCAAAATCAACTAATGGACGACTCACATGCCAACTATGCTCTGCGGTTACTAACAGCATTTCAAAGCGATCATGACGATATCCAGCGCGTGATAAGTGTTTTACTAATACAATCTTTGGACCTTGTTTACACAATTCACGAGCAGCATTGACGCATTCATCAACATTATGAAGGGCTTTACCACCACTTAATGTTTCAAGCTCTAATAAATTAGGTGCAATAATATCACTAATAGGTAGTGCATCTTCACACAGTACACCTGAAACAGCAGGAGGAACAATACACCCTTTTTCAGGATGTCCCATTACAGGATCACAAAAGTACCATGCGTTAGGATTCGCTTGTTTTACTTTTTTAACGATATCAACAATACGTAAACCTTGTTCAGCCGATCCCAAATAACCACTGAGTACGGCATCACATTGTGAGAGTTTACCAATTGCAGCAATACCATCAACAATCTCAGTAATATGTTCTGCTGACATAACACAGCCAGTCCACTTTTCTGGGTATTGTGTGTGATTTGAAAATTGCACTGTATTTAGCGGCCAAACATTTACCCCCATACGACGCATTGGAAACTCAGAGGCGCTGTTACCTGCATGACCGAAAACAACATGTGACTGAATAGATAGTATATTTTTCATGACATAAACCGATTATTGTGAATACACACAACACCCAAGCTTTATCATCATAGGCGAGGTATATACGTTTATTTATTGTTATTAAGAAAAAGGGCAACTCACCGGCTGCCCTTTACTGTCAATTATTTCCAGATAACGAGGCAGTAATGTTTTTTACCGCGACGCAAAATAGAATAATGACCAAATAAGAAATCTTTTTCTTCAAAGACGTATTCAGGATTGTCTTGTTTTTCGCCATTAATTGAAACTGCGTTAGAACCAATCATTGTACGAGCCTGACCACGAGAAGGAACTAATTCTGCGTTAACCAGTGCTTGTTGCAAATCACTGCCTTTTTCTAACTCAATTGTTGGCATACCATCTTGTGCTAATTGTTCAAGGTCAGCTTGTGTTAAGTCTGCAATTGCACCAGAGAATAAGCTTTCTGTAATACGTTTAGCGGCGATTAAACCTTCTTCGCCATGAACTAAACCAGTAACTAGTTCTGCTAATACACGTTGAGCACGAGGCGCTTGACCGCTATTTTTATCTTCTTCTTCAAGTGCATTAATTTCTTCAATGCTCATAAATGTGAAGAATTTTAAGAAGCGATAAACGTCAGCATCTGCTGTATTGATCCAGAACTGGTAGAATTTGTATGGGCTTGTTTTCTTAGGATCTAACCAAACCGCACCGCCTTCTGTCTTACCAAATTTAGTTCCATCAGATTTAGTAATTAATGGTACAGTCATACCAAATACTTGCTTCTGATTGAAACGACGGGTTAAATCGATACCTGAAGTAATATTACCCCACTGATCAGAGCCACCGATTTGTAATTCAACACCTAATTGCGTATTTAATGACGCAAAGTCATAAGCTTGTAATAGGTTATAGGCGAATTCAGTAAAAGAGATACCCACATCGTCACGGTTTAAACGTTGTTTAACCGCTTCTTTGTTGATCATTTGGTTCACAGAGAAGTGTTTACCGATATCACGCAGGAATGTCAGCACATCCATTTGACCAAACCAGTCATAGTTGTTTGCTAATTCCGCACTGTTTTCACCACTGTTGAAATCTAAGAAAGGTGACACTTGTTTACGAATTTTTTCTACCCATTCGTGAACAGTATCTTGGGTATTCAGTTTGCGCTCGGTGGCTTTAAAACTAGGATCACCAATTAGACCCGTTGCACCACCCACCAACGCCACAGGCTTATGCCCGGCTAGTTGGAATCGTTTTAAACACAGCAAAGGAACCAAATGCCCCAAGTGCAGGCTATCAGCGGTAGGATCGAAGCCACAATAGAGAGCGATAGGACCTTGCTCCAAACGCTCTACTAAAGCTGCCTCATCCGTGACCTGAGCGATTAGCCCACGCTCCTGCAATTGTGTGATTAGGTTCTTGCTAGACATCAATGACTCCATCGGTTTATTGTTTTTTGTCTATTTAAAATATAAGTGAAACACAAGTGGTATAGCATAAAGCGCCACTACATTAAGTACCAGTAGAAAAAGACTTTTTGA
>JAEYFY010000250.1 GCA_023454395.1 Pseudomonadota bacterium | reverse complement strand
GCGTTAGATTTGATAAATTGACTGACTGAAGCGTCTTTTGCCATATCGCTAACGAGTTCACTTAAGACATTGTTAATCGCGGCGGCAATTTTCTCATTAGTTGCACCAAATGGACCTTGAACATTGTAGCTAGTACGGAATGTTTTGGTATTAGAACTGCCATTCGGTAAGGTGACGATAACTGAAATATCCGCTTTTGCACTGATATTATGACGAACACTTCCTTCTCCCACATCTGCATTGAGTTTATTGATAACAATAATCACATCAGCAGCAGCAGGAGAACCCATCATAAAACCACGGGCTGCCATTTGTTTTTGTAGAACTTCTTGCATTAAAAATGCAATGTCACGAGTTGGAACCAGGACTTCTAATTTACCGTTGCGGTTGATTTCCGCTAGGTTTTTTGATGCACGTTTGTCTTGGCTTGAAATATTCAGTGAAATAGGGCGCATTGTTGGGTCGGCCGCAGGAACTGACATTACAGGTTCAATAGATAATTTGTTACTAGGAGTTGCACAACCTGAAAGCAGTGTTAATGCAAAAACAGCACAGAGTAAATTTTTAATCATGAGGTAATCTCGGTTAAATATGTCTGTTGTGTTAACAAGTAGAATAGGCTTCAAACTTTAGCCTATCATACCACTGCTGATAGGTTGCTAATATCCCCTTAACGAACGAAATTATCTGATTTTATCAATTGATTTTATTTCAAATTACTCTCATTTTTGCTCATGCATTTGACAATATTTGGTCAATGGTTTTACTCAAGATGAAAAATAAGCGATTATCATCAGCAAAATTAAAAAGAATAAGCCCATCATTGTGTATTGATAAAGACTAAATCAATATAGTCTGGTTGACTTGTTTTTTGTTCACCATGGTATAAAGGCTAGAGTATTAGGGGCAGAGATGATCCGTGATGATATTGAGAATAAGCTGATTTCACGCTTTTCACCGCATTTTTTACAAGTAATAAACGAAAGCCATCGCCATAATGTGCCCGAAGGCTCTGAAAGCCACTTTAAAGTCATTATCGTGAGTGATGATTTTAATGAGAAACGTAGTGTTTCGCGCCATCGTGATGTGTACCAAACATTAGCTCATGAAATGGAAAGTGGTGTTCATGCATTAGCATTACACACTTTTACTTTGAGCGAATGGAATGAACAGCAGGATAAAGCATTGCGCTCTCCTGGGTGTCGTGGCGGAAGCCAAGAAGATTAACAACCTTATCGTTAATCGTGAGTAAATAGATCCTAAGATGCGTATTTTTTGTTCTTTATAGAGGGAAAAAGGGGCGAGTTGCTCGATTTTATGAAAAAATTGAGGAATAAAACGGCTCTTTCTCGACTCAACCCCTCTAGATCGTTATAATGTCGCGTCTAATTTTCAGTAAGGTTTCGGGATGCTTCTGATATCAGGGATCCTCGTTTTTTTAAATGTGGCGGCCCCGGTTCTGAAAGGAAAATAAATCTAAACATGTCAATATCATGTTAGTTTCCTTTAAAGTAGACCGAGCACTAAAACTTATTTTGAGGTAACAAGATGCAAGTTTCTGTTGAAACGACTCAAGGCCTAGGGCGTCGTGTCACAATCACCGTACCAGCCGCTGATATCCAAACTGCTGTAGACAGTGAACTGAAAAAAGCTGCTAAAACTGTTCGCATTGATGGTTTCCGTAAAGGTCACGTTCCAATGTCAATGGTTAAACAGCGTTATGGTATGTCAGTATTGAATGATGTTCTGGGTGACCTGATGCAGCGTAATTTCATTAACGCTATCATCGAAAACAAAGTAAACCCAGTTGGCGCGCCTGACTACAAACCAGAGCAATACAAAGAAGGTGAAGACTTTGTTTACTCTGTAGAATTCGAAGTTTTCCCAGAAATCGAACTGAAAGATCTGGAAAGCATTGAAGTTGTAAAACCTGTTGTTACTGTTAAAGACGAAGACGTTGATAACATGTTAGAAACACTGCGTAAGCAACAAGCAGAGTGGAAAGACAAAGACGGTGAAGTTGCAGCAGAAGATCGCGTAACTGTTGATTTCAACGGTTCTATTGACGGTGAAGAATTCGAAGGCGGAAAAGCTGAAGATTTCGTACTGGCAATGGGTCAAGGTCGTATGATCCCAGGTTTCGAAGAAGGCGTTATCGGTCATAAAGCTGGTGAAGAATTCACAATTGATGTGACTTTCCCAGAAGATTACCACGCTGAAAACCTGAAAGGTAAAAAAGCACAATTCGCTATCAACCTGAAAAAAGTTGAAGAACGTGAACTGCCAGAATTAACTGAAGAGTTCATCAAACGTTTTGGTATTGCTGATGGTTCTGTTGATGGTTTACGTGCAGAAGTACGTAAAAACATGGAACGTGAACTGAAAAATGCAATCCGTACTCGTGTTAAATCACAAGTTATTGATGGCTTAGTTAAAGCAAACGAAGTTGACGTACCTGCAGCTGCTGTTGACAGCGAAATCGAAGTTCTGCAACGTCAAGCAGCTCAACGTTTTGGTGGCGACGAGAAACAAGCTCTGCAATTACCACGCGAACTGTTCGAAGAACAAGCTAAACGTCGTGTAATCGTTGGATTACTGTTAGGTGAAGTGATCAATAGTAATGAACTGAAAGCAGAAGACGACCGTGTGAATGCACTGATCGACGAAATGGCTTCAGCTTATGAAGATCCATCAGAAGTTGTTGAGTTCTACAACAAGAACGAACAACTGATGAATAACATCCGTAATCTTGCGTTAGAAGAGCAAGCGGTAGAAAAAATCTTAGCAAATGCTAAAGTAACTGAAAAAGAAACTAACTTCACTGAACTGATGAACGAAGTTCAAATGGGTTAATTCTTAACCGCGATATCGGTTTTAAGCAAAAACCCGTGGTTTTTACCACGGGTTTTTTTCAGTTTGTGTATATTTATCAAATTTTGCCTTGAAATTTGAGCGATTATCTCCAGATAATTCTATATTCTCTTTATCACTCCTCGCGAGGCGCCTTGAATGTCTTGTGAGAGATTAGATCATTAGAAATGGTCATGATCAATTATCTCAAGTAAAATTGTTGTCATTGGCACCAATAAGAATGCAATAGGAGACAGACATGTCATTTAACGACACACAGGAACAATTCGCACCTAATATGGCTCTGGTGCCGATGGTTATAGAGCAAACTTCGCGTGGAGAGCGTTCTTACGACATTTACTCACGTTTATTAAAAGAACGTATTATTTTCCTGACTGGCCAAGTTGAAGATCACATGGCTAATCTTATCGTTGCTCAAATGCTATTTTTAGAAGCAGAAAACCCAGAGAAAGACATCAACCTTTATATCAATTCACCAGGTGGTGTCATTACTGCAGGTATGTCTATTTATGACACCATGCAATATATCAAAGCAGATGTGAGTACCATTTGTATGGGACAAGCGTGCTCAATGGGTGCTTTCTTATTATCTGCTGGTGCGAAAGGTAAACGTATTTGCTTACCTAACTCTCGTGTGATGATCCACCAACCATTAGGTGGTTTCCAAGGTCAAGCAACAGATATTCAAATTCATGCTCAAGAAATTTTGAAAGTAAAATCTCGTATGAATGAGCTAATGGCTCAACATACAGGTAAATCTATTGAAGAAATAGAAAGAGACACTGAGCGTGATCGTTTCTTATCCGCTAACGAAGCGTTAGAATACGGATTAGTGGATAAAGTCTATACTCAACGTAGCTAATTATTACTCGTTGTAATAGCAATTGAATTAACACGTTTCCTTTGTTATAGAATCGCACAAAGGAAACGGCTATTAATATCTCTATGTAAAAAGTCTTTCTTCTTCTTATTAATTGAATAAGAAGAATAACTAAGTGAGGTTGACTGATGACAGATAAGCGCAAAGATAGCTCAGGGAAGCTTCTGTATTGCTCTTTCTGCGGTAAAAGCCAGCATGAAGTAAAAAAATTGATTGCTGGTCCGTCGGTTTATATCTGTGATGAATGTGTCGATCTTTGTGTTGATATCATTCGTGAAGAAATAAAAGAACTGGCACCTCATCATGAACGCAGTGAATTGCCAACGCCACATGAAATCCGTAAGCACCTTGATGACTATGTTATCGGTCAGGAATTGGCTAAAAAAGTTTTGGCTGTTGCCGTTTATAACCACTATAAACGTCTGCGTAATGGCGATAAAGCCAATGGTGTAGAGCTAGGAAAAAGTAATATTTTGCTGATTGGTCCTACTGGTAGCGGTAAAACGTTATTAGCAGAAACATTAGCACGCTACCTTGATGTTCCTTTTACTATGGCAGATGCCACAACGCTGACAGAAGCGGGTTATGTGGGCGAAGATGTTGAAAACATCATTCAAAAACTGCTACAAAAATGCGATTACGATGTGCAAAAGGCACAACGTGGTATTGTTTATATTGATGAAATTGACAAGATCACCCGTAAATCTGAAAACCCATCAATCACTCGTGATGTGTCTGGTGAAGGTGTACAGCAAGCATTATTGAAATTAGTTGAAGGCACAGTGGCTTCTGTTCCACCACAAGGCGGACGTAAGCATCCACAACAAGAGTTTTTACAAGTTGATACTTCTAAAATTCTCTTTATTTGTGGTGGTGCATTTGCAGGGCTAGATAAAGTTGTTGCACAACGTTTAAATACGCATTCAGGTATCGGTTTTGGTGCAGAAGTTAAAAGCCAAAAAGAGAAAGCTAGCGAAGGTGAATTATTAGCTCAAGTAGAGCCAGAGGATCTGATTAAATTTGGTCTTATCCCTGAATTTATTGGTCGTTTACCTGTTGTTGCAACACTCGGCGAATTAAACGAAGAAGCGTTAATCCAAATCTTACAAGAACCTAAGAATGCACTGACTAAGCAATATCAGGCATTATTTAAATTAGAAGGTGTGGATTTAGAATTCCGTAAGGAAGCGCTGACTGCGATTGCGAAAAAAGCCATGGTACGTAAAACGGGTGCGCGTGGTTTACGTTCGATAGTTGAAGCCGCATTACTTGATACGATGTATGACCTTCCTTCATTTGAAAATGCAGAAAAAGTGGTCATTGATGAAGGCGTTATTAATGGAAAATCTGAGCCACTGATTATTTATAGTCAGCTAGAGAACCAAGCGTCTGGTGAATAATGCATCGTAATTTGGCAATGTCTCTTGTCTGACATTATCTGGTTTTCTCTCAAAATAAGAGGAAAATTTAAGATAAGGCGCGCCAACGCAATAAAAATGAGGGAATTTTCCCTCATTTTGTTTTTTTAATGGGTAAGGCTATTGAATGTCAGAAAAGTGCCCTTATATATTTTGACAATCCGTGGAATTAATTTTATTTGGTGACATGCGAATAAAATTACCTGTAAAAGCGTTAAGCTAAAAACGAAGAGAGAGCTCTATGAATCCTGAGCGTCCAGAACGTATTGAAATACCTGTATTGCCATTACGTGATGTCGTTGTATATCCGCATATGGTGATCCCGTTGTTCGTTGGTCGTGAAAAATCTATTCATTGCTTAGAAGCTGCGATGAACGACAACAAACAAATTATGCTGGTTGCGCAGAAAGATGCATCTACTGACGAACCAGGTGTTAATGATCTTTTTTCTGTTGGTACAGTTGCGTCTGTTTTACAGATGCTAAAACTGCCTGATGGAACAGTGAAAGTCCTTGTTGAAGGTATTCGTCGTGCCAAAATTACGACGTTATCTGACAATGGTGAATACTTTCAGGCGAAAGCAGAATACCTTGAAACGCCTGCTGTTGATGAGCGCGAACAGGAAGTCTTAAATCGTACAACGATTAATCAGTTTGAAGGTTATATCAAACTGAATAAAAAAATTCCGCCAGAGGTATTAACCTCATTACATGCTATCGAAGAATCAGCGAAATTAGCAGATACCATTGCTTCTCATATGCCGCTGAAATTAAAAGATAAGCAAGCTGTACTTGAAATGTCTGATGTCACAGAACGCCTTGAATATTTAATGGCGATGATGGAATCAGAAATCGATCTGCTACAAGTTGAAAAACGTATTCGTAACCGCGTTAAAAAGCAGATGGAAAAGAGTCAGCGTGAGTATTATCTCAATGAGCAAATGAAAGCTATTCAAAAAGAATTAGGTGAGATGGATGATGCACCTGATGAAATGGAATCGCTGAAACGTAAAATCGACGCTGCTAAAATGCCAAAAGAGGCAAAAGAAAAGACAGAAGCGGAACTTCAGAAATTAAAAATGATGTCGCCAATGTCTGCAGAAGCCACGGTTGTACGTAGCTATATTGATTGGATGGTTCAAGTTCCTTGGAATAGCCGTAGCAAAGTTAAAAAAGACTTAGTGAAAGCGCAAGAAGTTCTTGATACTGACCATTACGGTTTAGAGCGTGTTAAAGAGCGTATCCTTGAATATCTCGCGGTACAGTCTCGAGTTAGCAAAATTAAAGGGCCAATCCTGTGCTTGGTAGGACCTCCAGGTGTCGGTAAAACCTCACTGGGTCAATCTATTGCTAAAGCAACAGGCCGTAAATATGTTCGTATGGCGTTAGGTGGTGTACGTGATGAAGCTGAAATTCGCGGTCACCGTCGTACTTACATCGGTTCTATGCCAGGTAAATTAATTCAGAAAATGGCAAAAGTTGGCGTTAAAAACCCACTTTTCCTGTTAGATGAAATTGATAAAATGTCATCAGACATGCGAGGCGATCCGGCTTCTGCACTGTTAGAGGTGTTAGATCCAGAACAAAATATCGCATTTAACGACCATTATCTGGAAGTTGATTACGATCTGTCTGATGTTATGTTTGTGGCGACATCTAACTCCATGAATATACCGGCACCGTTGTTAGATCGTATGGAAGTGATTCGTTTATCAGGTTATACCGAAGACGAAAAACTGAATATTGCTAAGCAACATTTGTTACCAAAACAGATTGAACGTAATGCGTTAAAACCAAGTGAGCTGACAATTCATGACAGCGCAATTATGGGTATTATTCGTTATTACACGCGTGAAGCGGGTGTACGTAGTTTAGAACGTGAAATTTCTAAATTATGCCGTAAAGCAGTAAAACAATTGCTAATGGATAGCACAATCAAACATATTGAGATTAACGAAGATAATCTCAAAGACTACTTAGGTGTTCGTAAAGTTGACTACGGTCGTGCTGATACAGAAAACCGAGTAGGAATGGTAACAGGGCTTGCATGGACAGAAGTTGGTGGTGATCTACTGACTATTGAAACGGCAAGTGTACCGGGTAAAGGCAAGCTAACATTCACCGGCTCTTTAGGTGAAGTGATGCAAGAGTCTATTCAAGCGGCAATGACTGTCGTTCGTGCTCGTGCTGATAAACTTGGTATTAATGGCGATTTCTATGAGAAACGTGATATGCACGTACACGTTCCTGAAGGCGCAACACCAAAAGATGGTCCAAGTGCAGGTATCGCGATGTGTACTGCATTGGTATCAAGCCTAACAGGTAATCCTGTGCGTTCTGATGTTGCAATGACGGGCGAAATTACGTTACGCGGACAAGTATTGCCAATTGGCGGACTGAAAGAAAAGTTACTTGCTGCACATCGTGGTGGAATTAAGACAGTTCTTATCCCAGATGAAAATAAACGTGATTTAGAAGAAATTCCTGAAAATATTGTTGCTGATCTGGATATTCACCCGGTGAAAACAATTGAGGAAGTTTTATCGTTAGCCCTGCAAAACTCACCGTTTGGCATGGAAGTTGTGACTGATAAATCACACTAAAGAGTGATATTAGTCATAAATAATAGCTAAAAAAAAGGCTGGATAAGTAATAAAAGCTTGCCAGCCTTTTTTTGTGTCGCTAATTTAATGGCGATTTTAATTAAAAATGCTGTTTTATCGGTCTTGCTATATCTAAAAAGGCTTGATATAACGACGTTTGCAAAATTTGCCATTAATGGTGAAAAATAACGCATAAAATTATGGGGATGAAAGCGTGAATAAAACTCAACTGGTCGATAAAATTGCTGCAAATGCAGATATCTCAAAAGCGGCAGCAGGTCGTGTTGTAGATGCTCTGGTTGCTTCTATCACTGAATCTTTACAAAAAGGTGATGATGTAGCATTAGTAGGTTTCGGTACTTTCACTGTACGTGATCGTGCAGCTCGTACAGGCCGTAACCCACAAACAGGTAAAGAAATTCAAATTGAAGCTGCAAAAGTTCCTGCATTCCGTGCTGGTAAAGGCTTAAAAGACGCAGTTAATCAATAATAGTTGAACTTATTTTCTGCCAATTTGTTATTAGCTTAACGTTATGGGTAAACAGAAAACGACTCAATTAAAAAAATGAAGCGCATCTTTTTGAGATGCGCTTTTCTTTTTTAGGTTATAAATCACGATTAAACCTTGTATTCTCTGGCGATAAGACGTGAAACTGAAGTAGTCATTTGATAGAATGACGCGTTGTTCTATAACTGAAATAGACAACAATGAATGATTCAGTGGTGAGTTAAATGGTTATCGTAATCAATGAATCAAATAATGCTGTTTAGTTTTTTCTTAGTTATAGAAAGTGCGTGTTAAGACTGCGCATTAATACGGGACTGGCTGTTTTTAATGATTGTCGCGTGTCGCGACATTTTGATATTAAGCCAGCATGGGCATATTATCTTTTCACTGTGCTCAAAATAGTCGTGTAACACCCATAAAAATAATTTTTATTTCACCAAACGGAGCCTCGTCTCGTTATGATGGACAACATTCGTTCCACTGCTAATAATCCATTTATAAAGATATTATTAGC
>JAEYFY010000244.1 GCA_023454395.1 Pseudomonadota bacterium | reverse complement strand
CCATAATGGTATTTTCACTATCGGTTAGATCATGAAGTACAACTTCACAAAAAGGCGATAATGTTTTACCAATGCCTTGTGCAATAAATTGTAGTTGTTCTACCAGCCACTCTTGGTCTTCTGTTTTGTGTGACATAACGATCCCTGCAATAGCTAAAACGTAAATGATTTATACAATTTTAACTGATTTATTCAAATAATTAATCGTTATCTGCAGGATAATCAGATTTTGCCTGATTTAGAATAGCTTTTGCCATCCATTGAGTCATATCAATGACCTGCTGATCATCCATTTTCCAGATATCTTTCATTACCAAAAAGACTTCAGACCCGTAAATTAAAGAGAACGATTTAATCACCTTATCCCACATTTCTTCAGGATAGTGTGCTTTTAATGGCTCAATAACTTTGAGTAAAATCTCTTTACGGTGACCACGAATAAATCGTTTTTCTGCATATTCACTTGATTGTCTCTCTTTCGCCCACTGTTGTAATGAGACTTGCAATGCGCCACGCAATGCGCCTTCATGTTTAAACATTTGAGGATAGGCAAGATTGAGCAACTCAGTAATGCGTTGTTGTGTATTATCTTCGGGAGTGGGGTTCCATGCAATGATCGGTGCTAAACTTGCATCAACTGTGGCACTAATTAAATCACTTTGTGTGGGAAAATAACGATATGCAGTTGCTCTCGAAACACCTGCATGTGCTGCTAATTCCGACACTGTTGGTAACATTCCTTGCTCAAAAAGCCCCAACGCTGTTGATACCAATAGTTGATGGGTTCTTTTTCGTGTACCGGACATCGCATCCGTTTCGTCACTGTAACTCATAGAAAATCCTTCGTTATTTCTACACTTTATGTGTCTAATTTATTTTAAGCCAAATACTCACAATGATTAATGTTTACTTTAGGTGATTAATTTCACCTTATCGACCTTTAGAGTATAAAAATAAAAATAATGAGACAAGCGTCTCAAAACGATGCTATGATAAATGAAACTCAAGTCTCATTATGGTTATAATCTATTCGTCAATAATCATAAAAGGTAAGGGAAGGCTTATGAAACAGTATTCTGGTTCAATATATGTTGCCACAACGCTTGATACTAAAAGTGCTGAGATTTTTTATGTCAGTGATTTAATTAAAAAAGCAGGCCTTCCTGTTAAAACCGTCGATTTGACAACCAAACCCACGGCACTCGAAAGAGACGCTGATGTTAGTGCAATAGAAGTTGCACGTTTTCACCCAAATGGCCAAGAAGCAGTATTTTGTGGCGATAGAGGGAAAGCAATAGAAGCGATGTCAATCGCATTTGAACACTATTTAACTCACCAAGATGATGTCTTAGCCATTCTTGGGCTAGGCGGATCAGGGGGAACGGCACTGATTACACCAGCAATGCAATCTCTGCCAATTGGTGTACCTAAATTGATGGTATCTACGATGGCGTCTGGCGATATTTCAGGCTATATCGGTGCAAGTGATATTTCAATGATGTACTCCGTCACAGATGTATCCGGCTTAAATCGTATTTCTCGTAAAGTTTTAAGAAATGCAGCAAACCAAATAGCCGGCGCTGTTTATTTTTACCAAGAAGAACACGTTGTTGATAAACCGGCTGTCGCATTAACGATGTTTGGCGTCACGACGCCGTGTGTACAACAACTAACACAAAAACTTGAAAATAATTATGACTGCCTTGTTTTTCATGCAACAGGAAGTGGCGGTAAAGCCATGGAAAAACTGGTAGACAGTCACTTACTTCATAGCGTGCTCGATCTTACAACAACAGAAGTCTGTGATTACTTGTTTGACGGTGTACTTGCTTGTGATGAAGACCGTTTTGGTGCAATCGCCCGTACCAAAACCCCTTATATAGGCTCTTGTGGCGCATTAGATATGGTGAACTTTGGTCGCCCATCGAGTGTTCCTGAGAAATATCAAGGGCGTCAATTTTATCATCACAATGCGCAAGTCACCTTAATGCGTACAACACCAGAGGAAAACCGTCAATTAGGTATCTGGATCGCTGAGAAACTCAATCAGTGTGAAGGTCCATTGCGGTTTGTATTACCACAGGGCGGTTTTTCAGCTCTGGATATTGAGGGAGCCGCTTTCTGGGACCCTCAAGCAAACCAAGCTTTTTTTGATGCATTTATAACAACATTTAAAGAGACCGAGACGCGTAAGTTAGTCATCAGTCCTTATCACATAAACTCTGCCGAGTTTACTCAGCAAATTTATGATTTACACCAGGAACTTATTTGTTAACCACGGAGAAGAAGAATGACTCATTCACGTGAAACGTTACTAAAAAAATTCAATGAAATGATCGCTCGCCATGAACCCATTATTGGCGGTGGTGCAGGTACAGGGCTTTCAGCTAAGTGTGAAGAAGCAGGTGGTATTGACCTTATCGTTATTTATAACTCAGGTCGTTATCGTATGGCTGGCCGTGGCTCTTTAGCGGGTTTATTAGCTTATGGTAATGCTAATGAAATCGTGATGGATATGGCAAAAGAAGTATTACCTGTTGTTAAACATACACCGGTGCTTGCTGGCGTTAATGGTACAGACCCTTTCTGTAACTTTGATAAATTCTTAGATGAAGTTAAAGCAACAGGCTTTGCTGGCGTACAGAATTTTCCAACAGTAGGTCTGATTGATGGTAATTTCCGCGCTAATTTAGAAGAAACAGGCATGGGTTATGGTCTTGAAGTAGATATGATCCGCAAGGCTCATGAGAAAGGTTTATTAACCACACCTTATGTCTTTAGCCGTGAAGATGCGATTGCAATGGCGGAGGCTGGCGCAGATATTATCGTACCTCATATGGGATTAACAACTGGCGGCAATATTGGCGCTGAAACCGCATTAACATTAGCGGACTGTGTGCCTTTAATTAATGATTGGGCAAAAGCAGCAAAAGCAGTGCGTTCTGATGTTATTGTGCTTTGTCATGGTGGTCCAATTGCAACGCCAGAAGATGCACAATATATCCTTGATAATTGCCCAGATTGTCACGGCTTCTATGGTGCAAGTTCAATGGAACGCTTACCAACAGAAGTGGCATTAACCGCAACGACCAAAGAATTTAAAAGTATTAAACGCTAATTCAAAATCATCAAGTTTGCCTAAGCGTTAATCCATATTGCCCACTTTATGTGGGCAATATTTTATGCAGATACTCTTAATCGAATTAGACAAGTTTTGCGATTAATGTATTTAAATCACCCGCTAAGAAATCAACCGGTGGAATTTCAATTACCGTATAAGCACCTGCACGTTGTTTCATACTTGCTCTTGCGGCAGAAACCATAAATTGAGAGGTTAATGCAGGATTATTTATACGCATCGAATATTCAAATAATTGATTATGTGTTTTACCCGAAACCCCTTTATGAGTCATTTTTACTCCATGTCCCACATCTTTTAAGCTATCAACACAATCAACTTGCTTAATATGAGTTTCATCAGAAGAGAAATAGCTATCTGCTTTAATCGCTTGCTCTACTTGATTAAAATTTGCTCCTGCTTCTAATTCCACATAAACCATACGACGATGGACACCCGTCCCTAATGGAATAGTCATTGAAAGCGCATCTTTTACACCTTCAATTGCTTTAGCCGCCACACTATGCCCCATGCTCATACCGGGACCAAAGTTAGTATAAGTGATCCCTTTTGGCGACATGGCTAACATTAGCGTACGAATAATAGAGTCTGAACCTGGGTCCCAACCCGCAGAAATAACCGCTACACGGTCATGTTTTTTGGCAACTTCGTCTAATTCTGTTTTTAATGACACAATTTCACTGTGAACATCAAAACTATCTACTGTATTAATACCTAAGCTTAAAATAGATTTAGCTAATTCTTTAATTGCGCGAGTCGGTGAACATAAGAGAGCAACATCAACATTACCTAATGTTTTAATATCGTTAGTCACGGTAATATTTTGCAGTTCTTCTGGAACATTATTGATATCACGACGAACAACACCCATTAATTCAAAATCTTGAGCAGCTTGAACCGCTTCTAATGCAAATCGACCAATATTGCCATAACCGACAATAGCCACTTTTATTTTAGTATTCATTCATTCCCCTGACTTTAACGTTAATCATCTCTTAATGATAATAGTGATTAGTTATCAATGAATAAACCATATAAATATCTTTTTTGCCAGATAAACATTATTTGCGCTATTACCTTATAAATAAACCTTGTAGAATCCATTATCTTCCTACGCGTTATATTAATAATATCGATTTCACTCTGTTTTTAAGAAGGTTTTCAATGCATCAGTCTGATGTAGCGGATCGCTCGCTTTTTTCCCTTAGTTGGCCAATATTTATAGATATTTTCCTACATCTAGCCACACTATTAATTAATACTTACATGGTAAGTCACGTTTCTACGGCTTACTTAGCTGCTATGGGCGTCGGTAATCAAGTCTTTGATCTTTTTATCACTATTTTTAGCTTTATTAGTGTGGGATGTAGCGTTGTTATTGCCCAATACTTAGGCGCGGGTAAAAAAGAAAAAGCCAGCCAAGCAATTCATATTTCTATCGCTTTTAACTCTTTGTTAGGTATTAGTAGTGCCTTGATCATTCTTTTCTTTGGCTACAAGATTCTTAACATAATGAATACGCCTGAGCACTTGGTGCAAGATGGCTATAACTACCTGCATATTATTGGTATTTGCCTTATTCCTGAGGCAATTTCGATTATTCTTGCAGCTTGTCTGAGAGTTTATGGTAAATCTAAAGCAGCGATGTATGTCACATTGATTGCCAATATTGTTACTGTTATTGGTAATATGATTGTGCTTTATGGCTTTTTTGGTTTACCACAATACGGATTAGTTGGCGTTGCTTGGTCTACCGTTGTTGGTCGTATTATTGCAGTTATTTTACTGTGTGGATTACTGTTCTACGGTTTACGTATTAAATTCGAAGCCAAACAACTCGTCGTGTGGTCTAAAAATATGTTAGGGAAAATCCTACATATCGGTTTACCCGCTGCGGGAGAAAACTTGGTTTGGATTTTACATTATATGACTGCATCTGCCTTTATTGGATTAATGGGCGAAGTTCCTCTTGCTGCTCAGACTCTCTATTTCCAACTGTCACTCTTTTTAATGCTCTTTGGTATTGCGATTAGTATTGGTAATGAAATATTAGTGGGTCACTTAGTTGGCGCAAAACGCTTTGATGATGCTTTTGCTAGAGGCTGGAAAAGTTTAAAAACGGGTGTGATCTTTACGATTGGAGTTGTGATTATTTATTGGTTTATGCGTGATCCTATTTTGTATTCGATCACAGAAGACCAACGCATCATAGACCAATTGATCCCGCTGTTTATTTTGTCCGTCTTTTTAGAACCAGGTCGTACTTTTAATATCGTGATGGTGAATGCCTTGCGTGCTGCTGGTGATGCTAAATTTCCGCTGATAACAGCTATCTGCTTTATGTGGGGTGTTGCTATTCCTGTGGGCTATTTCCTTGGGATAAAAATGGAAATGGGCTTAGTGGGTATCTGGATTGGTTTTCTTTGTGATGAATGGCTGCGAGGCTTAACTAACGCATGGCGTTGGCGCTCTCGTAAATGGCAAGCTAAACGTTTGGATATTTAGCACTAATACGCTGTTTTTTCCCCGATATTTTATCGGGGAAACCTATTAAATAATGTTATTGTTTTTCAACTTTAGGCTCTTAAGAAGAATAAAAGCATTTAAACGCCTTTTTAAATCTTCATTTACTTCTACTTCAATTTTATTATTATTTGATTCATTAAAACCTTCAATAAATTTATAAATATCCTTAATAATTGGAAAGTAGTCTTGTATATCATTTTTTTCTTCATGGTTTTTACATAAAGAAAGTAGTTCACTTAATGAAGTATTACTAATAGATTTAGTCAAGTCATCTTTAAATTTATCGTTTATTCTATTAATATTACTAAGAATATTAGTCAAATCACCTTTAAATTTACTATTCACTTTAATATTCTTACAAAGAATGTCAGATAAATCATCAATAAAAACTATTCTTTCTCTTATAGTTTTTTCAATAGGGCTTCCTAATAAGGCTTTATTTAAAAACTTATTAGTATCAAATCCTTTATTTTTTAAATAATTAAATATTGATTCTTGCTCTTTCTTATCTAAATCAAAAAATGGGTTTGTTTTTTCACTCTTAATAAATAAACTTTTATTAAAAAAATAGCCATCAGCGGTTTCATCATGAAAAATTTCGTAAGAATTAGAAACACAAGCGATATCTTTACGCATATTCATATAAATTGGCTCGTCTAGCTCATCCATTAATTTGCCATCCAAATGCCTAGCGTTAATAAATTCATCCGATGAATTTTCTATGGATAATACTGAATTTCCACTAATAAAAAGATCAGTATCTGATATATGATTTGATAAAATTGAAGAAATTCCTTGTGGTATTATGCTTATCCTTCCTAGACCCATTATTATAATCCTATTAATTTAACATTATCACTATTCTATGGATTTTATTGTACTCTTCTATCATTTATCTGCCATTTATATGGCTAATTCTTATAGAGAATAATATCAACAGCATTATTGATGCTATCTTGTAAAAAATATTTGTAACTATTAATATTTCCAATGTTGGACTTTATTTTATCATCTGAATTTAATATGGTATCTAATATTAAGTCTGCAAAGTCGTTTTTAATTTTCGCCAAAGATGTTGCATCACCAGAAAATAAAATCCTCTTAGAATTAAAAGATAATTTATTCTTAAGTTCTGTAATTTTTTCTTTATCTAACGTAGGTATTTCCTCTAAAGATGAGATAATATCATTAATTATGCTCTCTTTTATTTCATCACTTTTTGCCTTCCTCATAGCATTAAAAAAGCCACTCTCAATAGGTTTATCCACTCCCAGACTATTACTATCTTCATCTTGAGTATTATTAGCTGTAATGATGATTTTTTCTACAACACCATTTTCATCACTGTTTTGTTCTTTTTTTAAATATTGTAAATAAATAACATTATTAACTTTTTTATTTAATTTAAAAAAATAGTCTGAATTAGCCAATTTTTTTAAATAATTTTCTTTATTAAAATAATCTGTTTTTTCCTGTTCTTTATTTTTATTATAATCTTCTAAATAATTAACAACTTTAGCGAGAAATACATATCCATATCTATCATTGTCATCTGATAACCTATCTAATAATGAAATATCTTTTGTAATTTCAATTAAATGAGATTTAAAATTTTCTTTTTCAACAGAAACTTGATTTTCATTAATATTAGAGTTAACTTCATTACTCGTATTTTTATCAATATTTTTAAAATCAGTATTTACCAAATCGTCATCATTAACCTGATCATATTGCGGATCAATAATGGCTGTTTTTTTACTTATATAATCACCTGAATCTACATATTCATATCCACCTTCAACTTCACCTTTTAAATTAGATATATTTAAATTATCATTTGATTTATTTAATAACTCTATTTTAGTTTTTGTTGATGATTTAAATTGTATCTCTGTAATATAGTCAATTAATGATAATTTACTCTTTAATGGACTATCTTGTTTACATAAATAAAGATCATTAATGGCGTCATCAATTGGAATCAAATCTCCATTCGGAAGTTCAATATCTTTTAAAATTTCCAGTCTTTCTTGTAAAGTATTTTTTTCATCATCTATACGATTAAACTCTATCGTTTCATTATTTATTCCTTTATTGCTGATGGTTAAATCTTTAGATTTAAAAAATGTATTCATTACATTAAATATGATCTTATTTTCATAGTAACCAGGATGAATGAATTCGTTTATTGTATTCCCCACCTTGATAGATAGATTAGAAATAGAAAGTTTTATTTTTCCACCTATAGAGACTATTTTATTCGCAATAAAGGGTGATTTTCTACCAATATCATTGATACCATTCATTATCACAATACTCATATTATTTATATATAAATAATATTTTACTCTCAGTGTTTCCCTCATCTATCACTTCTCTTTTCTCTTTTTTTAAATAAATAGCATTTATTTTAAGAAAAAAACTTAATAACTTTCAAAAAAACATATTAATTATAATAAAGAAATAATAATAAATTAAATGAAGTTTAATGATTAACTTCACAAAAACAGAAGTCATAAAGTAAATAAAAATAACCTCACCTATACAAAACACGATTTTTTTTAATAAAGGAAAAACCAAAAATTAAATATTAATTAACATTAAAAAATTACTGTAAAAAAAATTATTTTCCTCTAATTCCCTGCTGGTTTTTTTATGATACAACAAGTAGGTGTTGCCCTTTCCAATAAATGAGACAACTAAGCTTTAATAGAGAGAATACAAAAAATCAAACACAATGGAGTCTTGTCATGAATCTCGTTGAACGTTTTATTTCTTATACAAAAGTTAACACCACGACTAACAGGGAAAATGGCGCTGCTGGTATCATGCCTTCATCGGAAGGTCAGCGAGTGCTTGCACTACAATTAGTGGAAGAATTAAAAGCGTTAGGTGTTGAAGATATCAAAATTCGCGATACCGCGATTGTCACAGCGACACTTCCTTCAAACCTTGATTATGATGTCCCTACGGTTGCCTTTTTTGGTCATCTAGATACCAGCGCTGAACAAACAAACGATACCAAAGCGCAAATCCTACCTTATAAAGGCGGTGACCTTTGCTTAAACAAAGAGCTTGATATTTATCTGCGCCAAAGCGAGTTTCCTGAATTAGAAAACTATATTGATGACGATATTATCGTGACCGATGGCACAAGCCTATTAGGTGCTGACGACAAAGCCGCTATCGCCTCTATTATGGATATGCTGCAGTACTTTAAACAACATCCTAAAGTTAAACACGGTACAGTTAAAATTGGTTTTGTACCAGATGAAGAACAAGGTTTACGTGGTGCAAAAGCCTTTGATACTAAAGAATTTGGTGCTGATTTTGCCTATACCTTAGATTGCTGTGGTATTGGTGAATTAGTGTATGAAAACTGGAATGCGGGTGATGTTGAAATCACCTTTACAGGCGCATCAGCGCACCCAATGTCAGCCAAAGGGAAATTAAAAAACTCACTGTTAATGGCACATAAATTTGTTGCTATGTTACCGGGCGGTGAAGCACCTGAATATACCGAAGGCCGTGAAGGTTATTATTGGGTAAAACAATTAGCAGGTAATAGCGCCCGTACTGTATTAAAAATGGATGTGCGTGATTTCACCGAAAAAGGTTATGCGCACCGCATGGCATTTTTAAAACAACTCTCAGATTATTGTGAAGGTTTATGGGGTGAAGGCTCTGTCACTTGTAAACTAGCAGATCGTTATGCCAACGTGTTTAATAGCCTGCAAGGTGATAACCGCTATCCTATCGATATTGCAGTGGCTGCTTATGAAGCGAATGGTATTACACCTCGCCCAATCCCAATGCGCGGTGGTTATGATGGTGCTGCACTCTCTCAAAATGGTCTGCCTTGCCCTAATATTTTTACTGGCGCTCATAACTTCCACTCTATTTATGAATATCTGCCAGTTAAGTCGCTTTATGCGGCAAGTGATGTCTTAAAATCTGTTGTTAAGATCACCGCTGAACGCTTTGCACCTGGAGCTAAAGCATGATCCAAATTCTTGCGGTCTTAATTGTCGTTGTTATTGTCGCTAGAATGATCTTGAAAGGATATAAAGCCGAACCTGTTTTGTTAGTGGCTGGTTTAGCCTTAATGGCGCTAACGATGATGTTTGGTTGGGGAGATATTCTTCCTAAAAATGTCAAAACAACAGGTATTGGCTGGTTAGATCCTTTTGAAGTAATGCGTGATCTCTTTAGTAGCCGTGCGGCTGATCTTGGTTTAATGATCATGGCGCTGATGGGATTTGCACATTATATGGATCATATTGGTGCCAATGAGGCCGTTGTCCGTGTTGCAACTCGCCCATTGAAAAATATGCGCTCACCTTATGTGTTGCTATTTTTCTCATTTTTACTCGCGAGTATTTTGCAACTTGCTATTCCTTCAGCAACAGGATTGGCCGTTCTATTAATGGGTACAATGTTCCCGATTATGATAGGGCTTGGCTTATCCCCCGCTTCCGCGGCAGGCGTGATTGCAACCTCATTGGGCGTTGCTTATACCCCAACAGCAATTGATGCCATTCGTGGTGCAAAAGCGGTTGATTTAGGGGTTGTTGAATATGTGCTTTATTACCAAGGACCTGCGGCAATTGCTACCGTATTAGCCGTCGGTATTACACATATATTCTGGCAACGCCATTGTGATCGCAAAGCCGGATTTGTGCCTCAATTAGGCAAAATGTCTGAAGAAGCAAAAAGTGATAAAAATGTCCCCGGCTTTTATGCCTTACTGCCAATGTTACCTATCATTATGGCAGTAAGTTCATCAAGCCTATTTGTTGAAGGCATTCACCTTGATGTCGTCACAATTGTATTGATTTCAATGGCGATTTGTATGCTGATTGAAACATTACGCTTACGTGATTTTAAATCTGTGTGTGCGGGCTTCCAGCATTTCTTAAAAGGGATGGGATCTGCATTTAGTAATGTTGTGGGATTATTAGTCGCAGCGGGTGTTTTTGCTCATGGTATTAAAGTCAGTGGCGCAATAGACAGCCTGATCGTTATGGCAGAATCTGTTGGCTTACCGCCATTTGCAATGGCATTGGTCTTCGCTATCGTGACATTAGCTGCCGCGATTATTATGGGTTCAGGTAATGCACCTTTCCTTGCCTTCGTTGAACTTATTCCACAAATTGCCCATAGCATGGGTGTAAACCCGATCGCGATGATTTTACCAATGCAACAAGCGTCACATATGGGACGAGGTATGTCTCCAGTGGCGGGTGTAATCATTGCGGTATCGAGTGGTGCAAAATTACAGCCGTTTGATGTTGTAAAGAGAACAGCAATACCGCTTATGGTAGGTTTTGTATTCCATAGTGCTATTATTGCTATCTTCTATTATTAATAAATATACCTGAAGCAATAGCTGTTGCTTCAGGTTATTTTCAAATAATAAACATATTAAAAATAAATGAAGATAATTTATTGTTATTTTCATAAATGAAAAATTAGTTATATTTTATTAAAAATACATTTATCCACTCATTTAAAAACAAAAATAAAATCATTAAACTTATGAAAATATTAACAAAATAACAAGATATTATTCTTATACATCAGAGAATAAAACGCCTATTATTTGCTTTGTTAAAATGATGACATGATATTAAATGCACTCACTCATTGCCATTTATTTTAACTATTCTGAGTTAGCCCACATTAAGTATAATAATTGTACTAGCAATAGAACTGTGTATTCGTTCTATTGCATTTTTATTTAATCTTATTATTAGATATTAAAACCATCTCATTCTTTTTTATTTCTCACCACTTCTTTTTAAGAAAAAAACACAAAACGCCCCTCTTTTTATCAATAAATACTGCAAAAGAGCCAAAACGGTTGCTTTATCTTTGATATAGAAAAAATTACCAATCTTAAAGTTAAGAAAGGTAATATTTTCTCAAATTTTATACAATCTTAGTAAATTCAGAAAAAACTTTCTCCCATAAATTCAGTATGATGTTTGTATTAAAAATAGAATAACCCATTGAATTCTCATACTGTTTATTGGATGCATGCAATGAAAGAACAATTATCTTCTCGTTGGAAAATATTGATAGCGGCAGTTAAGCAACAAGTAAAACCCGCTTTAGGTTGTACAGAACCTATTTCGCTTGCATTAGCGGCTGCAACAGCAGCAAGTTACTTACAACACGCGATTACCCGCATTAGTGCTGAAGTCTCTCCTAATTTAATGAAAAACGGTATGGGCGTAACCGTACCAGGTACAGGCATGGTGGGATTATCCATTGCAGCAAGCCTTGGTGCCGTTGGTGGCGACAGTGAAGCTGGTTTAGAAGTATTAAAAAATGCAACGCCTGAACACATTGAGCAAAGCAAGGCACTATTAGCCGCGGGCATTGTGAATGTTTCGATTAAAAAAGCATGCCAAGAAGTTCTATATAGCGAAGTGACTGTTGAAGATGGTGAAAACAGCGCAACAGTCATTATTGCGGGTAACCATACTAATATTGTTAAAATTATTCATAACGGTCATGTTGTTCTTGATAACACTTGTGCTGGCGCAGAACAATCTGCATCACCTTGCGAAATAAAAGAAACATTAACCCAAACCAATACTCAAGAAATTTACCAGTTTGTTACCCAAATTCCCGTAGAAGAAATTTCTTTTATCCTTGAGTCAGCACACTTAAATGATGCGCTATCAAAAGAAGGTTTGAACAATACTTATGGTTTACATATTGGGCAAACTTTACAACGCCAACAACAGCGTGGTTTATTAGCAAAAGATTTATTATCAGAGATTATGATCCGTACTTCTGCTGCCTCTGATGCGCGTATGGGTGGAGCTGTTTTACCCGCCATGAGTAACTCAGGCTCTGGTAACCAAGGTATTGCCGCAACGATGCCTGTTGTCGTGGTTGCTGAATATTTACAAGTTGGCGAAGAGAAAATGGCAAGAGCTTTAATGCTTTCCCATTTGCTGGCTATTTATATTCACCATAAATTTCCTGCGCTATCTGCGTTATGTGCAGCAACAACCGCATCAATGGGCGCAGCTGGCGCAATTGCATGGCTAATGGATGAACGTTACGAATCTATGGCGATGGCAATTAGTAGCATGATTGGTGATATCAGCGGCGTGATTTGTGATGGCGCTTCAAATAGCTGTGCGATGAAAGTCTCAACAGGAGCGAGTGCAGCTTATAAAGCTGTGTTAATGGCTCTAGATAACACTTATGTGACAGGTAATGACGGTATTGTCGCTCATGATGTTGATTCTACAATTGAAAATCTATGTGCGCTCGCAAGCCGTGCAATGCAACATACCGATGTTCAAATTATTGAGATCATGGAATATAAATCCGTTGCTAATGGCTAATTTAGGCATTTAAAAAAAAGCACCCCATAATGTTGGTTATTATGGGGTGAAACATAAGATCCTAGGAACAGGACCCTCCTCAAGTCAGGAGCTTATCAATATTCGTTACTGCTATTTACGGCTACTACATTTCAACTACTACGGTTACTTAACTACTTTACTTCTTACTGCTTTCTAACACTCACTACAGGGTATTAGGTTAAGGAGCCTTCTCTTCTGTGCTAGGCATCAATGCATCAAAATTGGCTCTTATCTCTTCTTCTGGTAATTGAATACCAATAAAGACTAATGTGCTTTGGCGAGTTTCATCTTCATTCCATGGTCTATCCCAATCAGCACTATAAAGACGTTGTACACCTTGAAATAACAAGCGATTAGGTTGATCTTTAATATTTAAGATCCCTTTATAACGCAATAGATTATCAGCAAAGCTTAATAATAATTTTTCCATTACGTCTGAAACTTCTTGTAGCTCAACGGGATAATCAAATTTGAGTACAATCGAATTGATGTCATCTTGCTTATCAGCCTGATAACGAAACAGAGGCTGTTTTACATCGAGATTATCATTCAACATAAAACCTTTTACGTTAAACAGTAATCCTAAATCAATTTGTCCATGGATCACGGTATTCACAGGCGCTCTGGCATTAATGCGTCTTAATCGTGCCATTAATTCTGGAGAGGCTGGTGTGATATCTGTTTTCGTTAACAGAATACGGTCAGCATAACCAATTTGTGATTGTGCAATCGTAAATTGATCCAGTTGTTGCTGAGCATGGACATTATCAACAAGCGTGATAATGCCATCTAATAAGTAGCGCTGGCAGATGATCTCATGAGAAAAGAATGTTTGGCTAATAGGACCTGGATCAGCCATGCCTGTGCATTCAATAACTAATCTGTCAAATTCGATTTCACCGCGATCTAGACTGTCACATAAGTCTAATAGCGTATCTTCTAATTCATTCGATTTACTGCAACAAATACAACCATTGGTCAGTGTTTTAATTTGAGTCGCCCTATCACCAATGATTTCGTCATCAATAGGTACTTCACCAAATTCATTTTCAATAACGGCAATTTTATAGCCATGCTCTTCATTAAGCATATGACGTAAAAGTGTTGTTTTTCCTGATCCTAAAAAACCAGTCAGTATTGTCACTGCAATAGGTTTCATCATTTATCTCCTTTTCGGATCATTAGCAACAGCGAAAACCGCCTTTACCATCACCACCACCATAACGGGCTTCCTGACGTTCACGGAAAAACTCGTTATAGGTCATAACAGGCTTATCTGGATGGTTATCTTTCATGTGTTGCACATAATTATCGTAATCAGGAATACCTATTAGCATACGTGCTGCTTGTCCTAGATATTTTCCAGCTTGTCCTAAATTACCAAACATAAGTTTCTCCTAAGCCCCGTACTGGCAAGCCAGCACGGGGGTTTAACCTATCTACCTAAATTAGTGACCTGAGGACACTTTTACATCTTTTGGCATAGGAACATACGGTGTTTCTTGTGATGTATCTTCTGGGTTTTTACGCGCTTTCATTGCGGTACGGAAACCGTAGAAAATGATGCTGTAAACAACCACTAAGAACAGAATACTTAAGCCAGCATTGGTGTAGTTGTTAATTACAATATGATTCATATTGGTAATTTCAGCCGCAGTTAAGTCAGCACCACCAGCTAAGATCTTCGCTTTGTATTCATTTGCTAAGTAGAAGAAACCTTCCATTTGTGGATCATCACTGAGAAGTTTCAGACCTAATGCCCATGTTGTACAAATTAATAACCATACTGCCGGGATCACCGTCACCCAGATATATTTAGTACGTTTCATCTTAATTAAGATAACAGTACCTAATACCAGAGCAACTGCTGCTAACATTTGGTTTGAAATACCAAACAGCGGCCATAAGCTCTTAACACCGCCTAATGGGTCAACAACACCTTGGTATAACAGATATCCCCATAACCCTACGCAACCCGCAGTACCAATCACACCCGGAATGAACGAGTTTGTTTTCTTCAAGTAAGGGATAAAGTTACCTAACAAGTCTTGGAACATAAAGCGACCAGAACGTGTACCCGCATCTAACGCCGTTAAAATAAAGAGCGCTTCGAACAAGATCCCAAAGTGATACCAGAAGCCCATATCCGCAGCAGGAATGATTTTATGGAATACCATCGCGATACCAACAGCTAAGGTAGGCGCACCACCAGCACGGTTTAATACAGAAGGCTCCCCAATATCTTTCGCTGTTTGTAGAATTTCTTCTGGCGAAATAACAAAGCCCCATGAACTCACCGTTGCAGCAGTATGCACAGTAACTTCTCTTAACTGCTCCATAATAACTGCTGTATTTTCACCACCTAATTCATGAAGGTTCGGCATAGTAATACCTAAACCTGCTGGTGGTGTATTCATTGCAAAATACAGACCGGGTTCAATGATAGATGCAGCAACTAATGCCATGATCGCAACGAATGATTCCATTAACATTGCACCATAACCGATAAAACGCGCATCCATTTCATTCGCGATAAGCTTAGGTGTTGTACCTGAAGCAATCAATGCGTGGAAACCAGAAACGGCACCACAAGCGATAGTGATAAATAAGAATGGGAATAAAGCCCCTTTCCATAATGGTCCTGTACCATCGACATATTGAGTAACCGCTGGCATTTTCAGTTCAGGGTTTAGGATAACAATACCAACAGCTAACCCAACGATAACCCCAATTTTCAGGAACGTCGCTAAGTAATCACGAGGAGCAAGGATCAACCAAACTGGCAGTAATGCAGAAACAAAAGCATAACCAATAAGACCAAAGGTGATGGTTGTATCTTTAAAGGTTAGCGCAGGTCCCCAGTATGGATCGTGAGCAATAACGCCACCAAACCAAATCGCAGCAATCAGTAATACAATACCGATAACAGAGACTTCACCGACACGGCCCGGACGGATATAGCGCATGTAGATACCCATAAACAGGGCAATTGGTACTGTTGAACAAACAGTGAACACTCCCCATGGGCTTTCTGCTAATGCTTTAACCACGATAAGCGCAAGCACTGCAAGAATGATGATCATGATAAGGAAACAGCCGAATAAAGCGATAGTACCCGGAATAGGACCCATCTCTTTCTTTATCATCTCACCAAGTGAGTTACCATTACGGCGTGTTGAAATAAACAACACCATAAAGTCTTGTAC
>JAEYFY010000216.1 GCA_023454395.1 Pseudomonadota bacterium | reverse complement strand
GTTCTAAGTCCCATTAATTCAAAGAATTTTCGAGTTTCATTAATCGCAGTTTCAATTTTAAAAGCGTCAGAACCTTGGTTTATACCCCAAACTTTTTGTGCATATTGGATTAACTTCTCATATTTAGTCTGCCGTTTTTCATTTAATAGGGCAGGTAAAACGATAGCGAGAGTTTGTGCATGATCAAGCCCGTGTAATGCCGTGAGTTCGTGGCCTAATGCATGTGTAGCCCAATCTTGAGGAACACCAACACCAAGGATACCATTAAGCGCTTGTGATGCTGTCCACATTATATTAGCACGGATATCATAGTCTGTAGGTGATGTCAGCGCTTTTGGTCCTTGATCAATTAAAATCCGTAAAAGACCTTCTGCATACTCATCTTGTACACGAGCATTCACCGGATAAGTGAGATATTGCTCTAATATATGAATAAAAGCGTCAACAACACCGTTTGCGGTTTGTCTTGGTGGCAGGGAATAAGTGGTTGTTGGATCTAAAATAGCGCAATGAGGGTAAACATGAGGGCTAGCAAAGCTTTGTTTATCCATGGTCTGTTTTCTGCTGATAACAGAAAAACTGTTGGTTTCTGTGCCTGTTGCTGGAAGTGTTAATACACAGCTTAAAGGTATTGCATTTTCGATGACTTTACCGCGACTGGTAACGATTTCCCAAGGTTCACCTTTATAAGGTATCGCGGCTGCAATAAATTTTGTGCCATCAATAACTGACCCGCCCCCTACTGCTAATAAATGCGTAATACCATGATATCTGGCATAAGAAACAGCTTTCATTAATGTTTCATAAGAAGGATTGGGTTCAATACCACTAAATTCATGAATTTGATAACCAGGGAGTGCCGTATAGATTTGATCTAAAACGCCGTTGCGTTTAATACTGCCACCACCATAAGTCAGCAAAATTCTTTCATTTTTTCCGATTTCAGAACGTAGTTTTTCTATTTGCCCTTGACCAAAATGAAGGCGAGTGGGGGAGTAATAAGTAAAGTTTTGCATTTTGTATCCACCTTAATTTGATGTTCTGCGATATGACAATTAATCAGGAAAAAGTTTTTCACTGTGTCTAGACGAAATAGCATGACATAACTATAACTGTAAGGTTGTAGAAATAAGAGATGAATTATCTTTCTTAATGACTACAGCAATTCAAATTGTAGCTAATTTATAAGGAGTAATATGGAAAATCATTATTTAACATTAAACCAAGAACATTGGGATAAACAAGCCGCAATGGAAAATCAGTGGTCTAAACCTGTAAGTGATGAAGACATTATCGCGGCAAAACAAGGAAACTGGAAAGTCCATTTAACACCTAATCCGGTTAAAAAAGAGTGGTTAGCAGATATTAAAGGTAAAAAAATACTCTGTTTAGCTTCTGCCGGTGGGCAACAAGCGCCTATTTTAGCTGCTGCTGGTGGCATTGTGACGGTATTTGATTTATCAGAAGGTCAATTAAGCAAAGACCATCAATTGGCACAAAAGCATCAGTTAGATTTGGTCACAGTACAAGGTGATATGGCGGATTTAACTGCATTTGCTGATGAAAGTTTTGATATTATTTTTCACCCTATCTCAAACTTATATGTACCGGATGTGAATTCTGTTTGGCA
Organism: Pseudomonadota bacterium; assembly: GCA_023454395.1. Taxonomy (GTDB): domain Bacteria; phylum Pseudomonadota; class Gammaproteobacteria; order Enterobacterales; family Enterobacteriaceae; genus Proteus; species Proteus appendicitidis. Next base: position 2,586 of record JAEYFY010000216.1, on the reverse strand, counting down.
AGAGTGTTACCGTGTTTTGAAAACAGGCGGTGTACTTATGGCGAGCTTTTATAATCCTGTTGTTTTTGTTGATGATAGAGATCCGCAATTGCGCTCACAGGGATTAATGAGACCAACTTACCGTTTACCTTATAGCGATCAAGGTTCGCTACCTTCGGAGATCCTGCAAGAAAAAATCGCCAGAGGTGATGGGCTGGTATTTGGTCATTCTTTAACTGACCTTATTGGTGGGCAGCTAAAAGCGGGTTTCTTATTACAAGATTTTGTTGAAGATTTTGCTCCTCATGCTCGTTTCTTAGTTGATAGTTATATTCCAACGTTTCTTGCATCAAAAGCCATTAAGCTTTAGCAACAAACAGATTAAGGTAAAAAGATGACGGTGATAAATATCAACGGATTTTTACTAAGATATTAATAAGAGAGGAGATAAAAAAATGAACAACTGAACTTTTGATGTGTTAGATGATTAAAAAACGCCATTATGATGATTAAAATAATGGCGTTTTTCTTAATTACTTATTACTGGTGCTATTTTTACGATGGCGAATATACATTACAATCGAACCAATTAAACCCGCACTTAAGAGCAATACAGGCAATGTCATCAAAATATTCATGACCAGTGTTTCATGTTTTTGTATAAATGGAATAAGATTTAGTACATAGCCTAAAGAAACAATAATCCCTACCCATAAGAAACCACTTAACCAGTTAAATATTTGAAAGCGACGTTGTTGTAATTCTGATAAGCCAGCCAGCGTCGGTAATAATGTACGCACGAATCCAATAAAACGACCCAGTAATAGCGCATATAAGCCTTGGCGATGGAAGAGATCATTTGCCTTATGATGATATTGCTCTGGTAATTGAGCCATCCACCGTTTAACTATTTTTGTATCACTTAGCCAGCGGCCCTGTAAAAATCCGAGCCAACTCCCAATACTCGCGGCAGCGCCTAATATAATGATAGTCGGGAAAAAGTGTAAAACACCTTTTGCAATTAAGGCACCGCAAAGAATAAGCAGTGTATCTCCTGGTAAAAATGCGGCGGGTAATACCCCGTTTTCCAGCATAATAATAACAAAAAGAACAATATAGATAACCCACAGCACATTGGGATTAGCTAACACCATATAATCGTGTTGCATTAGCGCGTGAATAATCTCTTTTAATGTACCCATTAGCGAACTCGCATTAAAAAAAAGACTTTATGTTCGCTATTCTAACGCAAAATAACGAGAACAGTTTGATTTAATCCCTGTGGAACCACAGGGATAGATTTTTTTAATAAAAAATTCATTATTTATTAAGAAATACGTAAAAAGCCCTGCTCTAGATCTTCAATAAGATCATCTACATTTTCTAATCCAATATGAATGCGAAATAGTGTGCCTGTAAATGCCGGCTGCGTTTCATATTGGCGCATTGCTTTAATATCATTAGGCTGATACCCCAAAATTAAAGATTCAAACCCTCCCCATGAAAATGCCATCTTAAATAATGAGAAGTTATCTAAGAAAAGAGCAAACTCTTCAGTGGTTAGGATTTTCTTTAAACTAAAAGAGAACAATCCGTTGCTACCAGAGAAATCACGTTGGAAATATTCATGTCCTGGGCAAGAGGCTAAGGCAGGGTGATAAACATTATCAACTAAAGGATGTTGTTTTAACCAGCGAGCGACTTCTAATGCACTTTGTTCGTGTTGTTTCATCCTGACAGGTAATGTTCTTAATCCTCTTGCTGTCATATAAGCAGTATCAGGATCAACACATTGACCTAATAAATAGGCATTTTCTCGTAACTGCACCCAACAACGTTCATTAGCGACAGCAAAACCTAACATGCCATCAGAATGACCATTAATATATTTTGTGGCCGATTGAATTGAAATATCGACACCTAATGCCAATGGTTTCAGTAGTAATCCTGCCGCCCAAGTGTTATCAATCATAATAATGATTTCAGGGTTATATTGGCGAACTGAATTGACTATTCCTTGCAGATCTTGAATTTCCATCGTGATTGAACCCGGAGATTCAAGAAAAACGATTTTTGTTTCAGGACGTAGTAATTGGCTGATCTCTTTACCGATTAAAGGATCAAAATAAGTCGTTGTGACTGAGAATTTACGTAAGATCTGATCACAAAAATTTTGGGTTGGATCGTAAGCAGAGCCTGTAACAAGAATATGCGCACCTTGCTCAATAAATGCGAGTATAGATTGCGTAATTGCTGCCGCACCTGAAGGAAATAGTGCGCAACCTACGCCTTGCTCTAATTCAGTTAAAGCTTCTTGTAAGGCAAAATGTGTGATTGTGCCTCGACGACCATAAAAGAGTGTACCTTCCGCCCGTTTTTTCGTTGCTTCACGCTTTTGTGCAACGGAATCAAAAATAACAGATGATGTTCGTTGTATAATTGGGTTTACTGCGCCTTGAGAATATTTTTTAGCTCGACCAGAAAGGAGGAGTGAGGTTTCTTGTTTTTTTAGCGTCATCCTTAATACCTTCTTTTAATTGATGGTGTGTTTACCTCAAGTTAATGCATTTTTTGGATAAGTACAAAAGGCTTGCAGGGTAGTTGATA
>JAEYFY010000171.1 GCA_023454395.1 Pseudomonadota bacterium | reverse complement strand
ACTAAAATTTCATCAGGTGCTTCAAAGCCAAAAGGTGCCGGGTTACCAATATTGAGTTTTAAAACTTTGTTACCTTCTTCTTCCAGACGTTTTGCTTCTTGCAAAACCGGACCTCTAATGTCGTAACAGACATGTTCGAGTTTGTTTGATTTTTTAATCTGATTCATAGCGCGTTTACCTAATAGGGTCTGACTCGTATCTTTATTGTGATTATGGCGACTTAGCGATATTTATCACCGATTGCTATTCATATAGAAAGATACAAATGAAAAGGCTGTCCCAGCAAATAACTGTTCTATCACTCTACTCTTACGTTACAAACTTTTGAAGATGCTAGGTAATTTTTGGTGTAAAAGGTCAGTTTATTCTTAGAATGTTATTTTGATGACTGATTGTATTGCTTATGATGGTATTATGTTTCAGTTTCAATAAATAATCTGGATTATTATTCTATTGAAAAGGTGCTTTTTAGTGTGGTGATTAGAAATAAGTTGGTGTGATAGAGAGGTAGATGAAATGTTGCATAATCAATTATTGAATAATTTTATCGGATTTGTATTATCTGACTTAATATATTAAATTTTCAAATAATATGGTTAAATCTACTTTATTCTATAGCAATCAACTAGTTTAAGTATAAATTAAATTTAAATCTTAAATTTAATTTATAGGGGAAGATACTTAAACTTGAATGCATAGTTAAGATAATTTGAATTATTTTCAAAATGTTAAAATTTATGAATGAGAAAGCAATATAGTATGATCTAAGTCTAACTTGTGATGACAGTATACAGTTCTTTCTTGTGAATGCTTGAAATGATAATAAAATTTAATTTGTTACAAAAAGATGCAATTCCTTTCTATCTAGGAGGTGTAAACGATAAGAAACAAATGTAAAGTATTCGGTATGTCTTTGCTCTCCTTTTCAGAGTAGAGTACTGTCTGAATCGGAAGTCTTTTTTAGACTTTTGATAAAAAACACCAGGTATATGTAATTTAAAAATCAAAAATAAGTGAAGAATAAACAATGATTAATGCAAATCGTCCGATAATGAATCTCGACCTCGATCTGCTTAGAACGTTTGTAGCTGTAGCAGATTTGAACACTTTTGCAGCAGCCGCTGCTGCTGTATGTCGAACCCAATCTGCTGTGAGTCAGCAGATGCAACGTTTAGAGCAATTGGTTGGTAGAGAGCTTTTTGCCCGCCATGGTCGTAATAAACTTTTAACAGAGCATGGTCTACAACTGTTAGGTTATGCTCGTCAAATTCTGCGTGCTAATGATGATGCAACGGCATCATTAACGTATAGCGATGCAGAAGGGGAGCTACGTATTGGTGCTTCTGATGACTCTGTTGATACTTTATTGCCGTTTTTATTAAATCGTATCGCATCAGTGTATCCACGTTTAGCTGTTGATGTTCGCATTAAGCGTTCTCAATATATTGAAACAATGCTAGATAATCATGAAATTGATTTAGCATTAACAACAGCACGTATTGGTCATCACCCACGTACAGCATTACGTACTGCACCAGTGCTATGGCATTGTGCGCCAGATTTCCAATTACAAATGAATGAACCTATTCCTTTAGTTGTAATGGATGAAACGAACCCTTTCCGTCAATTAGCGACAAACACGTTAGATGACGCTGGAATTCAATGGCGTATTGCTTATGAAGCAGCTTCTTTATCTGCTGTTCGTGCCGCAGTTAATGCAGAAGTGGGTATTACTGCGCGCCCACTTGAAATGCAAAATGCCGATTTACGTATTTTAGGTGAAAGCGAAGGGTTACCTCGTTTACCTGAAACACAATACTGGCTGTATCGTAACACTGATGAACAAAATGAAGCGGTGTTAACGGTATTCAATGCGATTGAAAACAAGAAAACACCTTATACCGTCACTGCATCTGAAGATATTAGCTCTACTGAACTTGAATAATCACATTAATTATTGTGTGGATTTTTTAGCGTTAAAACACAAAAATTAAAGATTAAAAAAGCGTCAAATAAAGCTAGATAGTGATGAATAATGATAAACGGGAATAGATGCAATGAAGCGCATTTGTTCCCGTTTTTTTATTACCATCTTTTGAAATAGTAACACTATGTTAATAATTATGCTGTTTTATGTATTTATCATTGTGACATTTCATTCCATCACTCTCTTAACTGCTTGTTAAAAAAATGTTTACCTTCCCCCTTGGTTAATCACTTGTAGGATTTGTTAACAAATAAAAAGATTGTCTAGGTTTTAAGAGAATAAAAAAGTAAATCTAAGCGGATATTTGACCTCCTCCACAATATTAGAAAGTTAATTTGTTAAAATTTGGATAAATTTTAAACTGATTAAGTATTTTTTCGACTATTTTGTGAGTTTGATCAAGAAAATAAGGCACATTTGCCTGTGTTGAATCAGGTTTTTCCTGAGATACTGGTGTAGTAAAATCGAATTATCGGTTAGACTAAGCGTGTTAGCATAAAGTTTGTCGGTTAACTGACACGTTTTAGCATTAGCCAGTAATTGAGTGTTAAAAATGAGTGTTAAATTTGTTAAATCGCGATGGAAAACTGAGTGATTTGTCGCAAAGTTTTCCAAAAAATAAGAAAGGTATAAATAGACTGTTATTATTTATTTAATTAGCAAGTCTTTTTAATTCGCCTTTTTTTTCGTAATTAGAAATGTGGTGTAAACCGCCGGATAAGAGTTGGTTAATTGACACCACCTTTGATGAGTAAGCAATGAGTATGTCTACAACCACCGAAGTTATCGCCCATCATTGGGCATTTGCTGTCTTCCTCATAGGCGCATTGGGGTTATGTTCGCTCATGTTGTTGGGCGCCCGCTATTTAGGCGGACGCGCACAGGCAAGGGCAAAGCATGTTCCTTATGAATCTGGTCTTGATTCTGTTGGCAGCGCTCGTCTGCGCATGTCAGCTAAATTCTATTTAGTTGCCATGTTTTTCGTTATTTTCGATGTTGAAGCACTGTTTCTTTATGCCTGGGCTGTTTCCGTTCGTGAAGTTGGCTGGTTAGGCTTTATTGAAGCATCAGTCTTCATCGCTATTTTATTAGCTGGATTATTCTATTTGGTTCGTATAGGCGCATTAGATTGGACGCCTGTTCGTTCTCGTCGTGAAACCGCGAGTAAAAGCCATGTTCGATTAACCAGCGGCAAACATCCGCAGCAGTAATAAGCGAGGCATTAGAAATGGATTATACACTCACCCGCATAGATCCGAATGGTGAGAATGACCGTTATCCCCTTCAATCACAGGAAATTGTCAGCGACCCATTAGATGCTCACGTTCATCGCAGCGTGTATATGGGAAAACTGGAACATGCATTGCATGATGTTGTGAACTGGGGACGGAAAAACTCTTTATGGCCATATAACTTTGGTCTTTCCTGTTGTTACGTTGAAATGGTGACGTCATTTACGGCTGTGCATGACGTGGCTCGTTTTGGTTCAGAAGTATTACGTGCATCACCTCGTCAAGCTGACTTTATGGTGGTTGCGGGTACTTGCTTTACTAAGATGGCACCTGTTATTCAACGTTTATATGATCAGATGTTAGAGCCTAAATGGGTTATCTCTATGGGGGCATGTGCAAACTCTGGTGGTATGTACGATATTTATTCAGTAGTGCAAGGTGTGGATAAATTTATTCCAGTTGATGTGTATATTCCTGGATGTCCGCCACGCCCTGAAGCTTATATGCAAGCACTCATGTTATTACAAGAGTCCATTGGTAAAGAACGTCGCCCATTATCATGGGTTGTCGGCGACCAAGGCGTTTACCGTGCCAATATGCAATCAGAACGAGAAAGAAAACACGGTGAACGTATCGCAGTGAAAAACCTGCGTACTCCTGACGAAATTTAAAGGCTTTTGCCTAAGACGTAACCAGAGCAATGTGTTGCGATCATAGTAACCCTGATCAAAGTTGTGGTGAATAGAAATGACCGATCAGATAGCGCAAAAAGGCGCTCGGCCAGCGTGGGAAACGACCGATCATATTGATGATCAGGTGGTTAATGAACTACGTCAGAAATTTGGACCCGATGCGTTTACGTTCCAGCCTACTCGTACTGGCATGCCAGTTGTTTGGGTTAAACGGGAACAACTCATTGAGGTAATGCTATACCTCAAATCTTTACCAAAACCTTATGTCATGCTGTTTGATATGCATGGTTTTGATGAGCGTCTTCGTACGCATCGTCAAGGCTTGCCAGCAGCAGACTTTTCCGTTTTCTATCATCTGATATCAATCGATCGTAATAAAGATATTATGTTGAAAGTCGCATTAAGTGAAAATGATCTTAATGTTCCGACTATCACATCTCTCTTTCCTAACTCGAATTGGTATGAGCGTGAAGTCTGGGATATGTTTGGGATTGTCTTTAATGGGCATCCAAATTTACGCCGTATTATGATGCTTCCTGATTGGGAAGGTCATCCACTGCGTAAAGACTATCCTGCTCGTGCGACAGAGTTCGATCCTTATGTGCTGACCAAGCAGAAACAGGATCTGGAAATGGAATCGCTGACATTCAAACCTGAAGAGTGGGGGATGAAACGCGGTACTGAGAATGAGGACTTTATGTTCTTAAACCTTGGTCCTAACCATCCATCATCTCACGGTGCATTCCGTATTATTCTTCAGCTTGATGGCGAGGAAATCGTTGACTGTGTGCCTGACGTGGGTTATCACCACCGTGGTGCTGAAAAAATGGGTGAGCGCCAATCTTGGCACAGCTATATCCCATACACAGACCGAATCGAATACCTCGGCGGATGCGTTAACGAAATGCCTTATGTACTTGCAGTGGAAAAACTTGCCGGTATTGAAGTGCCTGAACGCGTTAAAGTCATTCGTGTCATGCTGTCAGAGCTATTCCGTATTAATAGCCACTTACTGTATATCAGTACCTTTATCCAAGACGTTGGTGCAATGACACCGGTGTTCTTTGCCTTTACTGACCGTCAGAAAGTTTACAACATCGTTGAAGCGATTACTGGATTCCGTATGCACCCGGCATGGTTCCGTATCGGTGGTGTTGCTCATGACTTACCACGCGGTTGGGAGCGCTTATTACGTGAATTCTTAGATTGGATGCCAAAACGTCTTGATTCTTACGTAAAAGCGGCTCTGCAAAACAGTATCTTGAAAGGTCGTACTATTGGTGTTGCCTCTTATAACTCAAAAGAAGCATTAGAGTGGGGTGTAACAGGTGCTGGTCTTCGTGCAACAGGTGTTGAGTTTGACGTCCGTAAATGGCGTCCATATTCAGGTTATGAAAACTTTGAATTTGAAATCCCAGTTGCAAGTAATGGTGACTGTTATGACCGCGTAATGCTGAAAGTAGAAGAACTACGCCAAAGCTTACGTATTCTGGAACAATGCTATAAAAATATGCCAGAAGGGCCATTTAAAGCAGACCATCCACTGACAACACCGCCACCAAAAGAGCGCACATTACAGCATATCGAAACCATGATTAACCACTTCTTACAGGTTTCATGGGGTCCTGTTATGCCTGCTAATGAATCATTCCAGATGGTTGAAGCCACGAAAGGGATCAACAGCTATTACTTAACCAGTGATGGCAGCACAATGAGCTACCGTACGCGTATTCGTACGCCAAGCTTTGCTCACTTGCAACAAATCCCAGCGGTTATCCGCGGTAGTCTGGTTTCTGACTTGATTGTGTATCTGGGAAGTATTGATTTTGTAATGTCGGATGTGGATCGTTAATCATGCAAAATGAATTAAACCAAAAAGATGATGCAGTGCAGATCGAAATCGTCGATGTAACACATTCAAAGAAAGCAACGTTTGTTTTAACTGAAGAAGAACGTGCTGAAATTGAACAAGAAAAACATCATTACGAAGATCCTCGTGCAGCCTCTATTGAAGCACTGAAAATTGTGCAAAAGAACCGTGGTTGGGTTGAAGATGGCGCAATCTATGCGATTGCGGATGTTCTTGGGATCCCAGCAAGCGATGTTGAAGGCGTTGCTACGTTCTATAGCCAAATTTTCCGTCAACCCGTTGGCCGTCACATCATTCGTTTTTGTGACAGCGTGGTTTGTCATATTACAGGTTATCAAGGCATTCAGGCAGCGATTGAAAAGCACCTTAATATCATTCCTGGTCAAACAACACCAGATGGTCGCTTTACGTTACTGCCAACCTGCTGTTTAGGTAATTGTGATAAAGGTCCTACTATGATGGTAGATGACGATACTCACAGCTTTGTTAAACCTGAAGAGATTGAAACGTTACTGGAGCAGTATCCATGACAGCAATTTCAGGAGCAAAACCGATTATTCGTAGCGCAGAAACGCACCCGCTAACGTGGCGCTTACGTGATGATCGTCAGCCTGTATGGCTGGATGAATACCGTGCTAAAAACGGTTATAAAGCGGCAGAAAAAGCATTGAAAGGGATGGCACCAGAAGAGGTGACAACCCAAGTTAAAGATGCTGGCCTAAAAGGTCGTGGTGGTGCTGGATTCTCAACAGGCTTGAAATGGAGCCTGATGCCAAAAGATGAAAGCATGAATATCCGTTACATCCTTTGTAACGCAGATGAAATGGAGCCGGGTACTTATAAAGACCGTCTCTTAATGGAAGAGCTTCCACATCTGTTAATTGAAGGGATGATTATCGGCGCTCACGCACTGAAAGCTTACCGTGGTTATATTTTCCTTCGTGGCGAATATATCGAAGCGGCTAAGAATCTGCGCCATGCTATTGAAGAAGCAAAGGCAGCAGGCTTTCTGGGTAAAAATATCTTCGGTTCAGGCATTGATTTTGAACTGTTTGTTCACACAGGTGCAGGTCGTTACATCTGTGGTGAAGAGACAGCATTAATCAACTCCTTAGAAGGTCGTCGTGCTAACCCGCGCTCTAAACCTCCATTCCCTGCAACATCAGGTGCATGGGGTAAACCAACTTGTGTCAATAACGTTGAAACACTGTGTAACGTGCCAGCAATTATTGAACACGGTAAAGATTGGTATATCGGCTTAAGTGAAGGCAAAAGCCCAGATGCGGGTACTAAATTAATGGGATTCTCAGGTCGCGTAAAATATCCGGGCTTATGGGAATTACCATTTGGTACAACAGCGCGCGAGATCCTTGAAGATTACGCAGGTGGTATGCGTGATGGTCTTAAGCTGAAAGCATGGCAACCGGGTGGTGCAGGTACTGACTTCTTAACAGAAGATCACCTCGATCTCCCAATGGATTTTGGCACGATTGCAAAAGCAGGTAGCCGTTTAGGTACCGCACTTGCGATGGCGGTAGATAATGAAATTAATATGGTTTCATTAACCCGCAACTTAGAAGAGTTCTTTGCTCGTGAATCTTGTGGCTGGTGTACACCTTGTCGTGATGGCTTGCCATGGAGTGTCGAAATCTTACGTGCGATAGAAAACGGTAAAGGTCGTCCTGGTGATATCGAAACCCTTGAACATTTATGTCGTTCTTTAAGTCCGGGACACACATTCTGTGCGCATGCACCGGGTGCAGTAGAACCTTTACAAAGCGCCATTAAATATTTCCGTGAAGAATTTGAGGCTGGCATTATTCAAGAAGATTATACCAATGCCAACTTGATCAGAGGTATTCAGCCTAACTTGCTGAAAAGCCGCTGGTAATTTTTCACGACACATTCTAGGTTTAACGCCTGCTGTGCAGGCCTTTGGGAAGCATGCTGACTATGGCTACGATTCATGTAGACGGCAAAGAATATGAAGTTAACGGGGCTGATAACCTGTTAGAAGCCTGTCTTAATTTAGGCTTAGATATTCCTTATTTTTGCTGGCATCCAGCGCTGGGAAGCGTTGGCGCTTGCCGCCAGTGTGCGGTTAAGCAATATCAAAATGCTGAGGATACCCGCGGTCGTTTAGTGATGTCTTGTATGACACCAGCGACTGATGGCACGTTTATCTCTATCGATGACGAAGAAGCGAAGAAATTCCGCGAAAGCGTTGTTGAATGGTATATGACAAACCATCCTCATGACTGTCCAGTTTGTGAAGAAGGGGGGAACTGCCACCTTCAAGATATGACGGTAATGACAGGTCACACTATGCGTCGCTATCGCTTTACTAAGCGTACACATAGAAACCAAGATCTGGGACCGTTTATTTCTCACGAAATGAACCGTTGTATTGCTTGTTACCGCTGTGTTCGTTACTACAAAGATTATGCTGATGGTACTGATCTCGGCGTCTTTGGTGCGCATAACAACGTGTTCTTTGGACGTGTTGAAGATGGCACATTAGAGAGCGAATTCTCGGGTAACTTGGTCGAAATTTGTCCGACCGGTGTATTTACTGATAAAACTCATTCATCACGTTATAACCGTAAGTGGGATATGCAGTTTGCACCAAGTATTTGCCAAGGTTGTAGCATGGGTTGTAACACAAGCCCGGGTGAGCGCTATGGCGAATTACGTCGTATTGAAAACCGTTATAACGGAACTGTAAACCGCTATTTCCTTTGTGACCGTGGTCGTTTTGGCTATGGCTATGTGAATTTAGCAAGCAGACCTCGTCAGCCTAAAAAACGTTTAGGCAGTAACTGGTTAGAAATTAACGCTGTTCAAGCGACCCAAGCTGCTGCGGATATGCTGAAGAAAAGCCAGCGTATCGTGGGTATTGGTTCCCCGCGTGCAAGCATTGAAAGTAACTTCGCATTACGTGAAGTTGTTGGTGCTGAAAACTTCTATAGCGGTATCTCTGCATCAGAGCAAAAACGACTGACGTTAATGTTAGATATTTTACAAAAAGGTGGCGTTCATACTCCATCTCTGCGTGAAATTGAAAATTACGATGCGGTTTTAGTGTTAGGTGAAGATTTAACACAAACAGGCGCTCGTATGGCATTGTCTGTACGTCAGGCTGTGAAAGGTAAAGCGCGTGAAATGGCAGCTGCTCAAAAAGTAGCTGACTGGCAAATTGCTGCGATTATGAATATCGGGCAACGTGCAAAATATCCACTGTTTGTTACTCATGTTGATGAAACTCGCCTTGATGATGTTGCTGCATGGAGCTATCGCGCACCGGTTGTTGATCAAGCACGTTTAGGCTTTGCGATTGCAAATAACATTAACGGTGATGCACCCGCTGTTGATGGTATTGATGAAGCGCTGAATAAACATATTGAAATGGTTGTTCAAGCACTTTCTCAAGCGAAAAAGCCATTAATTATCAGTGGTAGTCATGCGGGTAGCGAAGACGTTATCAAAGCCGCCGCAAACATTGCTTTTGCATTAAAAGCAAAAGGTAATGACGTAGGGCTTTCTTTTGTTGCTGATGATGCAAACAGCATGGGTCTTGCCATGATGAATGCTCAGCCACTTGATGATGCATTAAAAATGATGCGCAGTGGTCAAGCTAACACCGTTGTTGTCATGGAAAACGATTTATATCGTCATTATGATGCCGACGTAATTGATGATGCGATTGCGAAAGTAGATAACTTAATTGTTATCGACCACCAGCAAACAGACATTATGGCGAAAGCACATCTTGTTCTCCCTGCGTCTTCATTCGCTGAAAGTGATGGAACAATGGTGAGCCAAGAAGGCAGAGCGCAACGTTACTTCCAAGTTTTCGAACCTTCTTTCTATAACAAAGATGTAGTGATGCATGAAAGCTGGCGTTGGTTGAGTGCTGTTGATTCACAATGGCATGAAAGAACGCTGGATTGGACACAGTTAGACAATGTTATTGAGCATTGTGCAACTCGTCTTCCTCAGTTTGCTGGCATTGTTGATGCGGCACCGAATGCCTCATTCCGTATTCGTGGACAGAAACTGGCTCGTGAACCTCATCGTTATAGTGGTCGTACTTCTATGTTGGCGAATGTGTCTGTTCATGAACAGCGTCAACCGAAAGATATCGACACCCCATTTGCATTCTCAATGGAAGGTAATAACAGCCCAACAGCACCTCGTCAGCAAATTCCATTTGCATGGGCGCCGGGTTGGAACTCCCCTCAAGCATGGAATAAATTCCAAGCAGAAGTGGGTGGCAGCTTACGCTTTGGCGATCCGGGTGTGCGTTTAATCGAATGTGGTGATAATACACTTGGCTACTTCACTGATATTCCTGCGCCATTTAATGCACAGAAAAATCAATGGACTGTCGCACCTTGCTACCGCTTATTTGGTAGTGAAGAGTTATCACAACGCGCTGAAGTTATCCAATCTCGTATGGAAACCGCTTATTTAACATTGAGTGAATCTGATGCCCAAGCATTAGCGTTAACTCAAGGTCAGCAAGCGATGTTTATTTACGAAGGCCGTGAATTCACCTTACCTGTGAAAATCAGTGCTCACCTGACTCAAGGTCAAATTGGCTTGCCGTTAGGTATGGCAGGTATTTCTCCATCGCTGGTGGGTGTATCGGTTCGTCAACTGCGGGGTATTGCATAATGAGCTGGTTATCTCCTGAAGTTACAGAGATTTTACTCACCGTATTAAAAGCCGTCGTGATCTTGCTTGTCGTGGTCACTTGTGGTGCTTTTATGAGTATGGGGGAACGTCGTTTACTGGGTTTATTCCAAAACCGTTATGGGCCTAACCGTGTAGGTTATGCAGGTTCAGCACAGCTAATTGCGGATATGATCAAAATGTTCTTTAAAGAGGACTGGATCCCGAAATTTGCTGATCGCTTTATCTTCACCATTGCGCCAGTGATTGCGTTTTCATCTTTACTGCTGTCATTTGCGATTGTACCTGTTAGCTCAACATGGGTTGTTGCTGACTTAAACATCGGTATTTTGTTCTTCTTGATGGTTGCAGGTATTGCGGTGTATGCCGTGTTATTTGCAGGATGGTCAAGCAATAACAAATATTCCCTGTTAGGTGCAATGCGTGCATCAGCACAAACCGTAAGTTATGAAGTGTTCTTAGGGCTTTCAATCTTAGGTGTTGTTGCACAAGCTGGCTCTTTTAACCTGACTGACATCGTAAACTCACAAGCAAATATGTGGAATGTCATCCCACAATTCTTTGGCTTTATTACGTTTGCGATTGCTGGGGTTGCTGTTTGTCACCGTCATCCATTTGACCAACCAGAAGCAGAGCAAGAATTGGCTGATGGTTATCATATTGAATATTCCGGTATGAAATTCGGTTTGTTCTTTGTGGGTGAATATATCGGTATTGTTGCGGTATCAGGTCTTATCGTGACGTTATTCTTCGGTGGTTGGCAAGGACCTTTCTTACCGTCATTTATTTGGTTCGCACTGAAAACAGGATTCTTCATGATGATGTTTATCCTTATCCGTGCATCGTTGCCACGTCCGCGCTACGACCAAGTGATGTCTTTTGGTTGGAAAATTTGCTTACCGTTAACGCTTATTAATCTGCTGGTTACTGCTGCAGTGATACTTTACAACGCTCAATAAGGGGTGATTGAACCATGACTTTAAAAGAGTTATTGACTGGTTTCGGCACCCAGGTACGAAGCATTTGGATGATTGGCTTACATGCCTTCGCCAAACGCGAAACACAGATGTACCCGGAAGAACCTGTCAATGTTGCACCACGCTATCGTGGACGAATTGTGTTGACGCGTGATCCTGATGGTGAAGAACGCTGTGTTGCTTGTAACTTGTGTGCAGCAGTCTGTCCAGTTGGCTGTATTTCATTACAGAAAGCAGAACATGAAGATGGTCGTTGGTATCCGGAGTTTTTCCGTATCAACTTTTCTCGTTGTATCTTCTGCGGTTTATGTGAAGAAGCTTGCCCAACAACGGCGTTGCAATTAACGCCTGATTTTGAAATGGGTGAGTTTAAGCGTCAGGATTTGGTTTATGAAAAAGACGATCTGTTGATTTCAGGGCCAGGCAAATATCCTGAATATAACTTTTACCGTAAAACAGGTATGGCGATTAACGGCAAAGATAAAGGTGATGCGGATGATGAAGCTAAACCTATCGATGTCAAAAGCCTGTTACCGTAAGGAGCGATATTCATGGAATTTGCATTTTACATCGCGGGGCTGATTGCCATCCTTGCAACATTGAGAGTGATCACTCATACCAATCCTGTACACGCCTTGTTGTACTTAGTGATTTCATTGATTGCGCTCTCTGTGGTTTTCTTCTCGTTAGGTGCCTATTTTGCGGGTGCATTAGAAATCATCGTTTACGCTGGCGCTATTATGGTGTTATTCGTTTTCGTGGTGATGATGCTCAACTTAGGTAAATCCGTCGTTGATCAAGAGAAAAAGTGGCTACAACCGAAGTTTTGGATAGGGCCTGCGCTTTTATCTCTGATGCTATTAGTCGTGTTAATTTACGCTATTAGTAGTGTCACTCACGGTGAAATTGCTGGAGAAGTGATTGGCGCGAAAGAGGTCGGTATTAGCTTATTTGGGCCTTATATTCTGGCTGTTGAGTTAGCATCTGTTCTCTTATTGTCTGGATTGATTGTTGCTTACCACATTGGTCGTGATAAGAGCCATGACGATCTCGTCGAAAACGAAAACGCAGGGGAGCAAAAATGATACCTCTTCAACATGGTTTGATCTTGGCTGCGGTACTGTTTGTGTTAGGTTTTACCTGCTTAGTACTTCGCCGCAACCTGTTGTTTATGTTGATCGGACTAGAAATTATGATTAATGCAGCTGCACTGGCATTTGTTGTCGGTGGTAGCTTTTGGGGTCAAACAGATGGTCAGATAATGTATATCATGGCAATCAGTTTGGCGGCGGCAGAGGCAAGTATTGGTCTGGCATTGTTGTTACAGCTTCATAGACATCGCCAAAACATCAATATTGATACAGTCAGTGAGATGCGCGGATGAATATACTCTATTTAACCATTCTGCTACCACTGCTGGGATTCTTACTGCTCGCTTTCTCGCATGGTCGTTGGTCTGAAAACGTATCAGCATGGATTGGTACAGGTTCTGTTGGTTTATCTGCCCTCGTTGCACTTTGGGCGGGTATGGATTTCTTTGCTAACGGGCAAGAAACTCAAGTTCTGACTTTATGGAACTGGATGTCAGCAGGGAATTTTAATATTCCGTTTACACTGGTTCTTGATGGTCTTTCATTAACAATGCTGGGTGTGATTACCGGTGTTGGCTTCCTTATTCATATGTATGCATCTTGGTATATGCGTGGAGAAGAAGGGTATTCTCGCTTCTTTGCTTATACCAACTTATTTATCGCAAGTATGGTTGTCTTAGTACTGGCTGATAATATGATGCTGATGTACATGGGATGGGAAGGGGTTGGTCTATGTAGTTACCTGTTAATTGGTTTCTATTATAGCAATCCTGCTAATGGCGCAGCTGCGATGAAAGCGTTTATCGTAACGCGTATCGGTGATGTGTTCTTAGCTATCGGTATGTTTATCCTGTTTGACCAATTAGGTACATTGAGTTTCCGTGAAATGGCCGTACTTGCGCCTGAGCAATTAGCAGTAGGTTCAAGTGTCATTAACTGGGCAATGTTGATGGTATTAGGCGGTGCAGTAGGTAAATCAGCACAGCTTCCATTACAAACTTGGTTAGCGGATGCGATGGCAGGTCCTACACCAGTATCTGCATTAATCCACGCCGCAACGATGGTTACGGCAGGTGTATACTTGGTTGCACGTAGTAACGCGCTATTCTTAATGGCACCTGAAGTACTTGAGTTAGTCGGTATTATTGGTGCAGTCACATTAGTGTTAGCGGGCTTTGCAGCTTTAGTACAAACCGATATCAAACGTATTCTTGCTTATTCAACCATGAGCCAAATTGGTTATATGTTCTTGGCTTTAGGCGCTCAAGCATGGGATGCGGCAATTTTCCACTTAATGACCCACGCTTTCTTTAAAGCATTACTGTTCTTATCTGCAGGCTCTGTGATTATTGCCTGCCACCACGAACAGAATATCTTTAAGATGGGCGGGTTACGTAAGAAGATCCCATTTGTTTATGCCTGTTTCCTCATTGGTGGTGGCGCATTAGCGGCATTACCACTGTTAACAGCAGGGTTCTTCAGTAAAGATGAAATCTTATGGGGTGCGTATTCAAACGGGCATTTCAATTTAATGCTTGCAGGTTTAGTTGGCGCGTTATTTACGTCACTTTATACCTTCCGTTTGATTTTCATCGTATTCCATGGTGAAACCAAAACCGAAGCACACCAAGTTAAAGGGTTTACTCATACTTTCCCATTAGCGGTATTAGCACTGTTATCAACATTTATCGGTGCGTTAATTACTCAGCCGTTAGGTGCTGTTTTCCCTGAAGGAAACGCATCGCATGAGGGTAAATATGTATTAGAAGCACTTTCTGGTGTGGTAGCGATAGTAGGCGTTGCCATTGCAGCATGGTTATACCTGAAACAGCGTCAATGTGTTTCTAAGGTTGCTAATACTCGTACAGGTCGTTTCTTCTCAACATGGTGGTTCCATGCTTGGGGATTCGATGCACTGTATGAAGTGCTGTTTGTCAAACCTTATAAAGGGGCGGCGTGGCTTATCCAAAATGATCCTGTTAACCAATTCTTTAATCTATTCGGTAGCCTGCTTAAAGGGACCAATAAAGGATTAAGTTTCAGTGAGAATGGATTAGCACGTTGGTATGCGGCTTCTCTCGGTTTAGGTGCAGTGCTGGTCATCGCTCTGCTGCTTCTGGTTTAATTAAGGGACACATTGCGCCATGTTATTACCCTGGCTAATACTTATTCCCTTCATCGGTGGCCTGCTAAGTTGGCAGGCTGAACGAATCGGCTCGCAAGTCCCTCGCTGGGTTGCGTTGCTGACGATGGGATTAACACTCGTTATTTCTGTGCAACTTTGGTTGCAAGGCGATTATCAACTACTTAGTGCTGATGGAGCACCACGTTGGACAGAGTATTACTTTGTGCCGTGGATCCCTGCTTTAGGGATTAATATCCAATTTGCACTTGATGGTATGTCATTGCTGATGACTGTACTAACTGCGATTTTAGGTATCTTAGCGGTACTTTCATCGTGGAATGAAAATCAGCCATCACAAGGTGCTTTCCATTTTAACCTGCTGTGGATCTTAGCCGGTGTGATGGGGGTATTTTTAGCGACTGACCTGTTTTTATTCTTCTTCTTCTGGGAAATGATGTTGATCCCAATGTATTTCCTGATTTCTTTATGGGGACACAAAGGAAGTAGCG
Source organism: Pseudomonadota bacterium (assembly GCA_023454395.1). Classification (GTDB taxonomy): domain Bacteria; phylum Pseudomonadota; class Gammaproteobacteria; order Enterobacterales; family Enterobacteriaceae; genus Proteus; species Proteus appendicitidis. Next base: position 55 of record JAEYFY010000171.1, on the reverse strand, counting down.
ATAAAAAACACGTTAGTGCAGCAACAAAATTCTTTATCTATACACAGGCAAGTGG
>JAEYFY010000164.1 GCA_023454395.1 Pseudomonadota bacterium | reverse complement strand
TTCATCAACTGTGACGATTTGCCCACCATGAGTATCCCATGTGTCACGGTTGTGACAATAGAGGCATCTCATTAGGCATCCTTGAAAGAAAACAATGAAACGTATTCCGGGACCGTCAACAGTACCGCAGGATTCAAATGAGTGGATACGACCAAGTACGGACATAACAGGGTTACTCCAAAACTGTCTAATAAAAAGACCCCAAAGTAGGGGCCTTTATTCTAAGCGATTTTATTTACTTTCTCAGTAAATAAATGCATATAGTTATCTTTATTACATTGTTTGTGTAAATGTACGGGTGATAACGTCTTGCTGTTGCTCTTTAGTCAGTGAGTTAAAGCGAACTGCATAACCAGAAACACGGATAGTTAACTGAGGATATTTCTCAGGATCTTCCATTGCTTCTAACAGCATTTCACGGTTCATCACGTTGACGTTCAGGTGTTGACCACCTTCGATGCCCGCTTCGTGGTGGAAGTAACCATCCATCAGACCCGCAAGGTTTGCTTTACGAACATCATCATCCTTACCTAATGCATTAGGTACGATTGAGAAGGTGTAAGAAATACCATCTTTCGCATAAGCAAATGGCAGTTTCGCAACAGAAGTCAGAGAAGCTACCGCACCTTTTTGGTCACGACCGTGCATTGGGTTAGCACCTGGTCCGAATGGTGCACCTGCACGACGACCGTCTGGAGTGTTACCTGTTTTCTTACCATAAACAACGTTTGAAGTGATAGTCAGGATTGACTGTGTAGGTACCGCATTACGGTATGTACGCAGTTTCTGAATTTTCTTCATGAAACGTTCAACTAAGTCACAAGCGATGTCATCTACACGAGCATCGTTGTTACCAAATTGTGGGTATTCGCCATCAATTTTGAAGTCAATTGCTAAGCCGTTTTCATCACGGATTGGAGAAACTTTTGCATATTTAATTGCAGACAGTGAGTCAGCAGCAACAGACAGACCTGCGATACCGCATGCCATTGTACGATATACGTCACGATCATGAAGTGCCATCAGAGCTGCTTCATAGCTGTATTTATCGTGCATGTAGTGGATAACGTTCAGCGCAGTTACGTACTGAGTTGCTAACCAATCCATAAAGTGATCCATTTGGTTCATCACAGTATCGAAGTTTAATACTTCGTCCATGATTGGAGCGTGTTTTGGACCTACTTGGATTTTCAGTTTTTCGTCAACACCACCATTGATGGTATACAGTAAGGTTTTCGCTAAGTTCGCACGAGCGCCGAAGAACTGCATTTGTTTACCAACAACCATTGGGCTAACACAACATGCGATTGCATAGTCATCGCTGTCGAAGTCAGGACGCATTAAGTCATCATTTTCGTACTGGATTGAAGAAGTATCGATTGAGACTTTAGCTGCGTATTTTTTGAAGTTGATAGGCAGTTGTTCTGACCACAGAATGGTCATGTTTGGTTCTGGTGATGGACCCATTGTGTACAGGGTATTTAAGAAACGGAAAGTATTCTTAGTTACCAGAGTACGGCCATCTAAACCCATACCTGCTAAAGATTCTGTTGCCCAGATAGGGTCACCAGAGAACAGTTCATCATATTCAGGAGTACGTAAGAAACGAACCATACGTAATTTCATGACTAAGTGGTCAATTAATTCTTGAGCTTGTTCTTCAGTCAGTAAGCCTGCTTCAATATCACGTTGGATGTAGATATCTAAGAAAGTAGATACACGACCAAATGACATTGCAGCACCGTTTTGAGATTTAACAGCGGCTAAGTAACCGAAGTAAGTCCATTGTACTGCTTCTTTCGCGTTTTGTGCTGGACGAGAAATATCGTAACCGTATTTCGCAGCCATTTCTTGGATTTGACCTAAAGCAGCGTGCTGCTCTGCGATTTCTTCACGCAGTTGGATAGTCATTTCCAGATCTTCGCCTTTTTCCATTCTTTCTTGTAAAGAGGTGAATTGGGCAAATTTATCTTTACGCAGGAACTCAATACCGTACAGTGCAACACGACGGTAGTCACCGATAATACGGCCACGACCATATGCATCTGGTAAACCTGTTAAGATACCAGATTTACGGCATTTCAGGATGTCTGGAGTATAAACATCGAAAACGCCTTGGTTGTGAGTTTTACGGTAATCAGTAAAGATTTTTTTCAATTCTGGGTCCAGCTCACGGTTGTAAGCGTGGCAAGAACTTTCAACCATACGGATACCACCGAATGGAATGATCGCACGTTTTAGAGGTGCATCAGTCTGTAAACCTACGATTTGTTCTAAATCTTTAGTGATATAACCCGCATCGTGAGATGTGATAGTTGAAGCAACAGAAGTATCAAAATCAACCGGCGCATGTGTGCGGTTTTCGATTTTGATGCCTTCCATAACTTGTTCCCAAAGTGTATCAGTTGCTTTAGTGGAACCTGCTAGGAAAGATTCGTCGCCTTCATATGGAGTGTAGTTTTTTTGAATAAAGTCACGAACGTTAACACCGTTCTGCCATTCACCTTCAGAAAAACCTTTCCATGCTTCAGCAAATTTTTCATTTAAATCAGACATGATACTTCTACCTTTTTACAATGGAACTTAAGAAATCAGTCATACCTGCGTGGATTAATGTTTATCGCCACGCAGATGCATTAACCAGTATACCAAACCGACTAGGACTGCTCCGCCAATAACGTTACCGATAGTGACTGGTAATAAATTGTCAGCGAGGAAATTCGAAACTGTTAAATCTGAAAATTGTTCGGGTGATGCACCTACTTTAGTCCAGAACTCAGCGGGTGCAAAATTCTTAATAACAATACCTAAAGGGATAAGAAACATGTTAGCGATACTGTGCTCAAAACCACTAGCAACGAACATACCGATAGGTAAAATTAATGCAAAGAGTTTATCAATAAGCGTACGACCTGCATAGCTCATCCAAACTGCAAGACAAACCATTAAGTTAGCTAAAATACCTAAACAAACGGCTTCAATAAAAGCGTGTTCAACTTTATGTTGTGCGGTTTGTAAGACATTAAGCCCCCAAAGCCCATTCGCCGCCATATGCTGACCTGCGAACCACATTAAGGCGACAAAAAAGAGTGCGCCAACAAAGTTACCAAGATAGACATTTATCCAGTTTGCAAACATTTTGCACCAAGATATACGTCCGGTTGCTTTAGGAATAATAGTAAGAACAGTAGAGGTGAATAAGTCAGCGCCACAAACGACGACGAGCATTAACCCCAGAGAGAAGCAAATCCCACCGACTAATTTAGCCAGCCCAAATGGAACAGATGCGGTACCTGTAGTAGCAGTAATATAAAAAACAAAAGCAATTGATATAAACATACCCGCGGTAAATGCAGATAAGTAAGTCGCTGGAATATGTTTATTTGCTTTATAACAACATGCATCATCGGCAACTTTTGCCATATCTGCAGGTGATAATAAATTAAAAGGGCTGTCAGCTTTCATACTAACACTCTCTTATATGTTGGAATAATTATAGCACGCAATAATAGTAGCAAAGGGGCTTACTTCTAAAATTGATATGGATCATGGTC
>JAEYFY010000187.1 GCA_023454395.1 Pseudomonadota bacterium | reverse complement strand
CGATTTGCCATAAACGCTCATTTTTATCGTGTTCAGTTAACTCAGAAAGTAAAATATCATTTTTTAATGACTGAACATCGTCTTCTTTACCATCCAAAATTTGGTCACGTAGCTGATAAAAATCATTAGTGTGACCTTGAGTGAGCAACCAAAATAGTTGATAGACTAAATCCCAACGGTCGTTAATTCCCCAACCTGCTGATAATCCACCATCATCTTTACCTTGGTCATATTCGTTATATGCCCACTCATTCATTGCGGCATAAGGTGCAGCAACATATAAACCCCATTCATTGGGTAACAACTGATCTGACGTATTTTCTGCTTCAGATAAAACAGGCTCCTGCCCTACTATTGATGGTTTTTGCAACTCACTATCTTGTAAAGTAAATTTGCGTAGCCATTTAAAAAGCATAATAAGAAGAATAACACCAAGAATTACTCCAGCAGAGCTGGGAAACCCTGCATAAACATAACCACTCATCCACTGTCCTTAATGTCTTTTTTATCTTTGTAAATATATTGACGCTTTGTTTGTGGTGATATTTAAACAGTTGAACGCCATTAAGGGAATATCAAACTAGGCAAAAAATGGAAGATAGAAAGTAAAAAGGGATAATTTCATGCAAAAACACAAATATCCCTTTATTGTATTGCTAGCTAACGTTATCTAATTAAGAGTTAGCAATAAATTGAGCGCGTAATGCTTGCAACTTATCACGCGTACTCGCTGCTTTTTCAAATTCAAGATCTTTTGCGTGTTGATACATTTCGGCTTCTAAACGTTGGATCTCTTTTTCCAATTCAGCCGTAGACAACAACGGATAATTATCATGAATCTCTGTTGCTTTGTGCCCTTTCTTATTACGCCCCTGAGAAGGCTGACCAATTTTAAGAATATCACCAACTTTCTTATTTAATCCTTTAGGCACAATGCCATGCTCAAGGTTAAACTGTTGCTGTTTCTCACGACGGCGTTCAGTTTCGCTTATTGCTCTCGCCATGGAATCGGTAATTTTATCACCATATAAAATCGCTTTACCTTCAAGGTTACGAGCCGCACGACCAATTGTCTGGATCAATGAACGCTCTGAACGTAAGAATCCCTCTTTATCAGCATCTAAAATCGCCACCAAAGAGACCTCTGGCATATCCAAACCTTCTCGCAGTAAGTTAATACCCACTAATACATCAAACTCACCTAGGCGCAAATCACGAATAATTTCGACACGTTCAACAGTATCAATATCAGAGTGTAAATAGCGAACTCGTTCACCATGCTCTTCAAGATATTCTGTTAAGTCTTCTGCCATTCGTTTTGTCAGTGTGGTAACCAGTACACGTTCATTTTTTGCTGCTCGAATACGTATTTCAGAGAGTAAATCATCAACTTGTGTTGCCACAGGTCGCACTTCAACAATGGGATCAAGTAAACCTGTTGGTCTTACAACTTGCTCAACAATTTCATCACCCGATTTTTCAAGTTCATATTTACCCGGTGTTGCTGAAACATAAATCGTTTGTGGTGCTAATGCCTCAAACTCTTCAAAACGTAATGGACGGTTATCAAGCGCAGAAGGTAAACGAAAGCCATATTCAACTAAGGTTTCTTTACGCGAGCGGTCGCCTTTATACATTCCACCAATTTGAGGAATAGTAACGTGTGATTCATCAATCACTAATAAACCATTAGCGGGAAGGTAATCAAACAAAGTTGGTGGTGGCTCACCAGGACCTCTACCTGATAAATAGCGTGAATAGTTTTCGATACCGGAGCAATAGCCCAACTCATTCATCATTTCGAGATCAAATTGAGTACGCTGTGTCACGCGTTGCTCTTCAACGAGTTTATCGTTAGCTAAAAGTACTTTACGTCTCTCTGCGAGTTCTTTTTTGATTTCTTCCATCGCTTCAAGAATACGCTCACGAGGTGTGACATAGTGCGTTTTAGGATAAACAGTAAAACGAGGCACATTGTAATGAATTTGCCCCGTTAAAGGGTCAAACAGTGAGAGGCGCTCGACTTCTTCATCAAATAGTTCAACACGTAATGCATAATCATCAGATTCAGCAGGAAAGATATCAATCACTTCACCACGGACACGAAATGTTCCCCGCTGAAAGGCTTGATCATTGCGAGTATATTGTAGATCAGCAAGGCGACGTAAAATGGCACGCTGGTCGATTATCATGCCGTTAGTCAGATGAAGCATCATTTTTAAATAGCTATCAGGATCACCTAAACCATAGATAGCAGAAACTGATGACACAACAATAACGTCTTTACGTTCTAACAAGGCTTTAGTCGCAGATAGACGCATTTGCTCAATATGTTCGTTAACAGAAGCATCTTTTTCAATAAAAGTATCAGAGCTTGGAACATACGCTTCAGGCTGATAATAATCATAATAAGAAACAAAGTATTCCACTGCATTTTCAGGGAAGAATTCTTTCATCTCACTATAAAGCTGTGCTGCCAGTGTTTTATTTGGCGCCAACACCATAGTCGGACGATTTAGATTGGCAATCACATTGGCAATTGTAAAGGTTTTACCTGAACCTGTTACCCCTAAAAGAGTTTGATGAGCAAGACCATCATCTAACCCTTCACAGAGTGAGGCAATAGCGGTAGGTTGATCACCACCCGGTTTAAATTCAGAATGCAGTTTAAAATCTTTGCTCATATTTTCTTCTCCTCGCGAACCCTCCCTATAATACTGGATAAAAATCCAGCTTCAATCTCTATCTGATAAAATTTATCTGAATAATTAGCATAAGTTATCCCCAGTTTTGAAACTGGGATTTTTTCAAAAAGCAACCCCCTCTTTTATTAATTATTCAAAGAGACACGCAGACTTCCCTTGCGCTATTGATTTTATTTAATTAATTGATATATAAAGATTAAAAATAAAAGTTGAGAATAACGCCAATCTTTAGCAATGCCTTGTGTTCTCTCTATTCAGAGTATTTTTATAATGGTAATACACAAGGTTATCCACAGGAATAGTGGATAACTACACAAAGTTGTTATCTCTCGGTAGGTTACGTCTTTTTTTCTACCTTAAAATATCCCTAAAAATTGACGAAATTTATTTTTTTTATTTTTTTATTGGTATAAAAAATAGACTTTTATAATTTACTTAATAACGGTCTATCAACTTAGTTTTAAACAGGAAAGATTAAGGTAAGGAGTAAAATTATGCTCTTTTACGTCATTTAAATAGGGTATTTTTCCTAAGAATGGTGCTTTAATGTGCTGTTTTAATGTTGCCAAATATTCTTTCTGATATCGCCCCGCAGGTTCTACTTCATTTGCAACCCAACCCGCCAATGTTAAACCAGACTGAATAATTGCTTGTTGCGTTAATAACGCATGATTAATACAACCCAATTTAATACCTACAGTCAAAATAACAGGTAACTTTTCATTGATAGCCCAATCAGAGAAAAATTGATTTTCTGACAATGGAGTAAACCAACCACCAGCACCTTCGACTAAAACCCAATCCGCTTGCTGCTTTAAGTAAGACAAGCCCTCTGACATCACATCAAAATCAATAGGCTGATTCATTTCTTGGCTAACAATATGCGGCGATGTTGGTGTTTCAAAACAGTAAGGGTTAACGCGGTGATACTCTAACTTTACCGTACTGGATTTTTGTAGTGTAAGTGCATCTGAATTACGTAAACCTTCATTTAGCCACTCACTTCCTGATGCAACAGGTTTATAGCCCGCGGTTTTATATCCTTGATGTGCCGCACATTGTAATAATGCGCTACTCACAACCGTTTTACCCACTTCGGTATCTGTACCTGTTAAAAACCATGTTTTAGCCATGAGATATTTTTCCTATAACAATTTGATAAGTGAGTAAATATTTTCCTGAGTCTGTTTTCCATACATTTTCTAGCGCGCAAAATTTCTGTCGTGTCATTAACCCTTTTTGGCGATCACCTTGCACAAAATTAGCACCCACTCCCTTCAAAGAGGCAAAGAGTGCATGTAATGAATCATATTGCTCCGTGACAGTTTCAGTAGAAAATTGGCAATCAAAGCCAGCACAGGCTTTTTCAATATCTTGAAGGGATAAAAAAGGGTTAACATGTTCATACTTATCAAGCGATTGCCAAGCATCTCTGACTTCTTGCAATGTCAACGTAGCAAGAGTTGAAAAATAAAGTGCGCCTTTCTCATTAACTGTGTTCATTAATGTTTTAATCGCGCCAGATAAATCATCACACCATTGCATAGCTAAATTACTAAAGACAATGTCCACGCTTTGTGGCGCAATCGCACAGTGCTCGATATCACTTTGTAGATAACTATTGGCCCGCTGTTGCTGTTTTGCCACTTGCAACATTGAATATGACAAATCAAGGGCAATAACAAACTTGCCTTGTTGCTTCCATTTTTGACTGAAATATCCAGTTCCACATCCTGCATCTAACACAATATAGCCATTATCATGACGTGCTAGATCCATTAATTTATTGCCGCTATAGCGCTGAATATTGGCGTGATTATCATAATGAGTCGCCGCTTTACCAAATGTTTGAGCTATACGTTGTTTATCTGTTTTGACTGAAGAAAGCATGAAGCGTCTCGATTAACAGCTTAATATCTGAAAGGTGATGGCGAGTCGTTAACGTTATTCGTAAACGCGCACTTTGAGGTGGTATTGTCGGTGGGAAAATAGCTTTTACCCAAAGCCCTTTAGATTGCAGATAATCTGAAAGTGTTTGGCACAATTGTTCATCACCAATAATAACGGGTTGAATAGCAGTTTGCGAAGGCAATAATTTAATAGGGAGCGAAGCAACACCTTGGTGAAAAGTATCAATTAATTGTTGAAGATATTCCCGCTCATTATCTGCTTGCTTAATAACATTTAGAGCAGAGTTTAAAGCGATAGCTTGTGCCGGTGGCATTGAAGTACTGTAAATAAGATGGCGAGCATATTGTTCAAAAAACTCTGCGGTTGGCTTGTTACAAAGTACAGCCGCCCCACTGACACCAAAAGCTTTACCAAAAGTTACGACCAATATTTCAGGTTTAATACCCGCTTCATCACAACTGCCCCGGCCTTCTTTACCTAAAACACCAATACCATGCGCATCATCGACCATTAACCAGGCATGGTGCTTTTGGCTTATTGTTGCTATTTCTCTTAATGGTGCTTTATCCCCATCCATGCTAAATACCCCTTCTGTTACCACTAGGGTTTTATTAGCAGATGTTTTATTGAGTCGTTGAGATAAAGAGTCCGAAGAATTATGCAAAAATCGCCACAATGTAGCGGGTGACAATACTGCCGCTTCCATTAATGAAGCATGGCAAAGTTTATCAGCAATAACAGCATCTTCTTTTTCCATTAATGCCGAAATAACGCCCTGATTGGCACTGTAACCTGATGAAAATAACAGCGCATTATCGTAACCCAACCAATCTGCAAGATGCTGTTCTAATTGCATATGAGCTTGTGTAAACCCTGTGATATGCCCTGAACCGCCACTCCCCACACCATATTCATTCGCGCCCTGTTGCCACGCGCTAATCACATCGGCATGTTGGCTAATACCTAAATAATCATTACCTGAAAAATTAAGGTATTTTTCGCCTGATATTGTGGTTAAAAAGCGCCCATTAGAATGATTTATCACTTGGCGCGTTCGCCATAATGGCGTATTTCTACGCTCATTAAGTTTTTCATCTAAATAGTTTTGCCAGCTCATTACAGTGCCGCATTATAAAATTGTTCAGTGTCTTTATTGATAACAGCGTGCATTAGCGCTTCTTCTTGCTGATTATCGCCCATTGATACCGCTAACCGCTCTGGATTTAAGCCTAACTTACGGAATAATTGGTGATCTTTATCTTCAGTTGGATTGGTTGTTGTTAATAATTTGCAACCGTAGAAAATCGAGTTAGCGCCAGCCATAAAGCAAAATGCTTGTGTCTGTTCACTCATTTGCTCTCGCCCAGCAGAAAGACGGACATAAGAGCGCGGCATCATAATACGAGCAACGGCGATAGTACGGATGAAATCAAATGGATCGACATCCTCATTATCAGCCAATGGCGTACCTTTGATTTTGGCAAGCATATTAATAGGTACACTTTCAGGAGGTTGTGGCAAATTCGCTAATTGCACTAACATTGCAGCGCGATCTTTAACCTCCTCGCCTAACCCTAAAATTCCGCCAGAACACACTTTAATGCCCGCATTGCGCACTTTATCAAGCGTATCTAAGCGATCTTGATAGGTACGTGTTGTCACGATACTGCCGTAAAATTCAGGTGAGGTATCAAGGTTGTGGTTATAAAAATCCAGCCCTGCATCGGCTAATCGGTTAGCTTGTGAATCATCTAATTTGCCGAGTGTCATACAAGTTTCCATACCCAGTGCTTTCACTTCTTTTACCATTTGCTCAAGGTAAGGCATATCGCGCTCATGCGGATTTTTCCATGCCGCCCCCATACAAAAACGCGTTGAACCTGCTGCTTTTGCTTTTTTCGCAGATTCAATCACTTGCTGCACTTCCATTAAGCGCTCTTTTTCTAATCCTGTTTTATATCGCGCGCTTTGAGCGCAATATTTACAATCTTCAGGACAAGCCCCTGTTTTAATAGAAAGCAAAGTACTCACTTGAATTTGCGAAGGGTCAAAATGTTGACGATGAACTTGCTGTGCCTGAAAAACTAAATCTAAAAATGGCATATCAAACAGTGCTCTGGCTTCTTTTAGTGTCCAACGTTTTAGTGCGCTCACAATACAATCTCCTGTTTAAAAGTGATTGCCAGTTTAAATAATAGGGTTATCATGTCAACTAAAATTGATCACCATTGGTTTACATGATTAAGTGAAAAATAGAATGACACCTGAAGATATCGCTTTCGATTTACGCCATATTTGGCATCCATACACTTCAATGAGTAATCCGTTACCTGCTTACCCTATCGTCAGTGCAAAAGGCGTTGAACTAGTCTTGGCTGATGGTAGAAAACTGATTGATGGAATGTCTTCATGGTGGGCTGCCATTCATGGATATAATCACCCAGAACTCAATAATGCCGTTACAACACAGCTAAGCAATATGTCTCATGTGATGTTTGGTGGCATTACTCATCCACCAGCAGTATCACTTTGTCGAAAATTATTAGCGATAACTCCAGCGCCTCTTGAATGCATATTTCTAGCCGATTCTGGTTCAGTTGCTGTTGAAGTTGCACTGAAAATGGCATTGCAATATTGGCAGGCTAAAGGTGAAAAACGCCAACGTATTGTGGCGTTAAAACAGGGTTATCATGGCGATACCTTTGGTGCTATGTCGGTGTGTGATCCAGATAACTCCATGCACAGTCTTTACAAAGGTTATTTGCCTAATCATCTTTTCGTGGATGCACCAAAAACGGGTTTTTATGAAGAGTGGAACCCGGCTGATATCCACTCATTACGCTCAACACTAGAGCAACATCATCAAGAAATTGCTGCCGTTATGCTTGAACCCATTGTTCAAGGTGCTGGTGGAATGCGAATTTATCATCCTGAATACTTAAAGCATGCAAGAGCGCTGTGTGACGAGTTTGATGTACTACTCATTGCAGATGAGATAGCCACTGGTTTTGGTCGAACAGGTAAGCTGTTTGCCTGTGAATATGCTGAAATATCGCCAGATATAATGTGTGTAGGTAAAGCATTAACGGGTGGTTATATGACCTTATCAGCAACCTTAACTACGCGTCATATTGCCGAAACCATCAGTCAAGGTGATGCGGGATGCTTTATGCACGGTCCTACTTATATGGGAAATCCTTTGGCTTGTGCTGTTGCAGACGCCAGTTTATCTCTATTAGCAAAAGGTGATTGGGTAAACCAAGTTGCAGAAATTGAAAAACAATTAAAATGCGAGCTATTACCGTTAAAACAGGCTAAAAGTGTTAAAGATGTACGCGTGTTAGGTGCTATTGGTGTGGTTGAAATGAACGAGCCTGTTAATATGGCAAAACTGCAAAAAATCTTTGTGGATGAAGGCGTTTGGATAAGACCTTTTGGTAAGCTAATTTATATTATGCCACCGTTTATTATGCCACCAGCAAACCTGACTAAACTTACCCAAGCTATTGAGAAAGTCGTTAATCTCTCATAAATTTTTCATAAAAAATAAACCTCTAGCAAGGTAATATTTTGCTAGAGGTTTGCAGTAACTTTTATACTATGATAGTTACTTCGTCACAACCGTCACCCACATAGCGCCTTTGCCTACTGGGTAACACGCTAACTCAGTTAATACGCCAGTGTGTTTATCAATACGAGAAACCGACGCAAAATCTGATTTTTGACCACAAGAAATCAGATAATTTCCGGTATTATCAAGATTAAAGCCACGAGGCTGTGTTTGTGTAGGGTAATAACCCACAGGTTGCAAATAATCGCCCGCTTCTGAAATTGTCATCGCACAAATAAAGCTTTCAGAACGTTCGCTTGCATAAAGAAAACGCCCATCAGGTGTAATATGAATATCTGACGCCCAACGAGTACTGTTGAAAGTTTCAGGGACGATATCCACCGTTTGCATTAAACGATATAAATCCCCCATACGACGATATACATTGATTGTCGCATCTAATTCATTAAGGCAGTAAAACACATCACCATTAGGATGGAATGCCATATGACGAGGACCTGCATTTTGTGCTGTTGTTAGCTCTTCAGTACCCGCTTCTGTTAAACGACCGTCTTCTGATAAATCAAATAAACGAATATGATCTTCACCTAAGCAAGGCACAATTAGTTGTTTATTATTCCAATCAATATTAGATGAATGAGGCTTATTTAAGCCTTCAATAATTTGAATAGGTGATTGGGGGATACCCTGCGCATTAATAGGCAAAACAGCTAAATTACCTTGATGATAAGAAGGAACAAACAAAAAGCGCCCCGTTTTATCTAAGCATAAATGAACAGGTGTACTTGGAATGGAAGTGATAGCCTTTTGCTCTAACTGACCATCAACAGCAATCGCAAATGTCACCACACTAAAATGAGGACGAATACCCACATAAAGGTATTTTCCATCAGCACTTGCAATCATGGGTTGCACTTGCCCTGCAACCTCAACAACCTGCAATAAATCCATTTCACCTTCGGTGTTTAACGCATAAACATGAATTTGCTGACTCTCTGGACTTGCTACGTAGACTACCTGTTTCATTCCTTCTCCTTAAAATCCATTACCCATTGATTTATAAAGAATAATAGAGAAACTAACGTTTGATTGTAACGATTAAGCTAGTTTATCTTTTATTGGTTAACGTGTAACATCAACACCATTGCATCTTAATACTATCAAGGGGCTTATTTATGTCATATCGCGTTATTGCTTTGGATCTTGATGGCACACTGCTTGATGACCAAAAACGTATCCTGCCAGAATCTTTAGAAGCACTCAATCTTGCAAGAAAGGCAGGTGTTAAAGTTTTAATTGTAACAGGTCGTCATCATGTTGCTATTCATCCATTCTATCAAGCACTCGATCTTGATACCCCTGCAATTTGCTGTAATGGAACTTACCTTTATGATTATATTGGTAAAAAGGTATTGGAATCCGACCCATTAACCACGCAAGAAACTAGCGCAGTATTAGATCTCATTAAACAAACAGATGTACATCACTTAGTTTATGCTGATGATGCAATGATGTATGACCAACTCACCGCGGCAGTACAACGCACACTTAATTGGGCTGATACCCTCCCTATCACACAGCGCCCTAATCTTATTAAAGTCGATGATTTTTATAAAGCGATGCATGATGTTAATGCCATTTGGAAAATTGCCACTACAACGCCTGATCACGATGAATTACATGCTTTAGTTGAGAAAATTGAGCAACAAGTTGGCTTAGAGTGTGAATGGTCTTGGGTTGATCAAGTTGATATCGCTAAAAAAGGCAATAGTAAAGGGCGTCGTTTACAACGTTGGGTGGAAGCGAATGGTATGAAGATGAGTGATGTTATTGCTTTTGGTGATAATTTTAATGATCTTAGCATGTTAGAACATGTGGGCTTAGGTGTTGCAATGGGCAATGCCTCAGATGAAGTAAAAGCACGCGCCAAAATGGTCACAAAAGTAAACTCACAACCAGGTATTGCAGAGACTATCCATAAATATATTCTGTCTTAGCCCTATTTTTACATCACCTAAAAGACAAAAACCTCATCAAAGATGAGGTTTTTTTATCGACAAATACAACTAAAAAATCAAAGATGGCGACTTAGCGAAATACTTTTTATTTGCGCATAAAGCCATTGCCCTTCTTGGATATTCAATTCATCTTTTGCCCAAGGCGTGATCCTTGCCCATAAATAGTTACCATCATTGACCAGTTTCACATCAACTTGGCCATCGTTTTTAATGGTTTCAACTACTTTCATATGTAAGATGTTACGGATACTGCTATTTGAAGGACGAGTCGTTGTTAATGACACATCAGAAGCATCAATACGCACACGCACATCACGACCGATTTTCGCTTCTATTTGAGGCAACCACAGCACTTGATTACCAAAAGCCGTTGCTGTCATATCGTAATGACTATGGTGCTCTACTACCATTACATTAGCGATGCTACTTAATGTCTCTTTTTGTAACCAAGGACGTAACGCACTACTTGCCCATACATCTTCAAGTTTACCTGTCGCCTTAATTTTTCCTGCATCCATTACAATCACGTTATCAGCAAGTCGAATAATTTCATCAAGGCTATGACTCACATACAAAATAGGAATTTGTACATCTTGTGAGAGTTTTTCTAAATACGGCAATAACTCACGTTTACGCGGTAAATCAAGCGATGCTAAAGGCTCATCCATTAACATAATATCGGGCGCAGTTAACAACGCTCGCCCTATGGCAACACGCTGTTTTTCACCACCAGATAAGGTAATAGGAAAACGTGAGAGTAAATGTTCGATACCTAATAAGTAAATAATACGATCAAACTGTACTTTCATCGTTGGTGACATACCGTAAAGCAGATTTCCTCTTACTGTGTAATGAGGAAACAGTCTGGCATCTTGGAATACATAGCCCACTTTACGTTTTTCAGGCGGTAGATAAATTTTCTTTTCAGTATCAACCAATGTATGATTATTTAATACAATTCGCCCTGAATCAGGTTTGGTTAAACCACCAATCACATTAATTAGTGAAGTTTTACCCGCACCAGATAAACCAAAGACCGCAGTAATACTCTCTGTTGGCAGCTCAGTATTGACTTCCAGACGCAGTGATCCTAGCGTCTGTTTAAAATTCATCTCTAGCATACGCCCCCCAATCTTTTACGACCCCAACGAGTTAGCCACTCTGAAGCCATTAAAGAGACGAGCGCCAAAATAATTGCAATTACACATAAACGGGCGGCATCCATTTCCGCACCCGGTGTTTCAATCAAGGTATACATTGCCAGAGGAATAGTTCTTGTTTCCCCCGGAATATTGGAGACGAAAGTGATTGTTGCGCCAAATTCTCCCAATGAGCGCGCAAATGCCAACACAATCCCTGCGATGATCCCTGGCATAGACAAAGGTAACGTTATGGTAAAAAAGACGCGTATCGGTGATGCCCCTAAGGTTCTCGCCGCTTGTTCCATACGTTGATCGACAGCTTCTAATGCTAATCTGATAGCCCTTACCATCAGTGGAAATGCAACAACTGCAGAAGCAAGCGCTGCGCCTCGCCAACTAAAGGTAAAGCTAAAACCAAACCAGTTATACAACCATTCACCAATAAATCCGCGTCTCCCCATACTGATCAGTAAAAGATAACCGACCACAACAGGTGGCAGAACTAAAGGTAAATGGATAATGCTATCAAGCAATGATTTACCGGGAAAACGTACCCTAACTAAAAGCCAAGCCATAAAAATGCCAAAAGGTAGACTGATAATAACTGCGACAGTCGATACCTTAAGGCTTAGTATGATAGCTTGCCATTCGTATTCACTTAACATCTCCAAAAGTATAATTCCTACAGTGGGCTAAAGCCGTATTTCTTAAAGATTTCTGCGGCTTGAGGTGTTTTCAGATAGTCATAAAAATCACGAACTGCTTTATTGTCCTGACCTTTTACAACTGCCATTGGATACTCAACAGGTTTGTGGCTATCAGCTGGGAATACGCCGACCACTTTCACTTTATCACTCGCAACCGCATCAGAACCGTATACGATACCTAATGGTGCTTCATCACGTTCAACTAGTGCCATACCGCTACGTACGTTATTAGTACGAGCCATATCTGGGCTTACTGTATCCCATGCACCTAAATATTCTAATGATTCTTTTGCATAGATACCAACAGGCACATGATCCGGATCGCCAACAGCTAATTTTCCGCCATTAAGTAAGGATTTCCATTTGGTTTCCTTATTAATAACAACGTCATTTAATTTACTATCTTTAGGGGCAATGAGTACTAAATCATTACCTAATAGCGTATAACGTGAATCTGCAACCATTAAATTTTTATCGATTGCGTAGTCCATCCACTGCTGATCTGCTGAAATAAACAGATTTGCAGGTGCGCCTTGTTCAATTTGGCGAGCCAGCGTTGAAGATGATGCATAAGATGCAACAACTTCAGTTTGCTTTTCTTGCTTATATTGTGCCGAAATTTCATTAAGAGCATTGGTAAGAGAAGCGGCCGCAAATACCGTTACTTTTTCCGATGCAAAACTTTGACTGACTAAAGCAAAAGAGATAACCGCACCAGCAAGTAACTTACCTGATAATTTTTTCATGTTCTAATTCCACTTAAATTAAAGGATGACCACGCTGTATATACCAAGATACAGCGTAAAATGAAAGGATTAGATGTGAGAAACAGGTTATATATCAATAAATATAACCATAAAAAAGAAACAGAAAATGGGGATAGAGATAGAGATAGAGATAGAGATAGAGATAGAGATAGAGATAGAGATAGAGATAGAAAAATTTATATACTCTAAATAATTCAAGTTATAGCTAAGTGAAAAGTTACAAGTTACAAGTTACAAGTTACAAGTAATCTACAAATTAAAGTATGACGAGTATAGTGAGCAAAAAAATAGCCCTTCAATATAAAGGGCTATTCTAAATCAGGGAGGGAGATTTTATGATTTTTTGTCTGCTTTTGGCTGACTTGGTGAAATCAGGTTAAACACTTCACCTAAACCATAAATAATGCCCATAATGAGTACCATTACAACAGGTACCATCAAGAGAGCGAACCCTAAACTTTTCAATAATTCAAGCATGATAACCTCTTTATCATGGTATATTCGGAAAGCCAGAGTTGGCATTTCTTCAC
>JAEYFY010000146.1 GCA_023454395.1 Pseudomonadota bacterium | reverse complement strand
GACTGAGGCGGGGTTAACGTATAAACCTCGTTTTATCGTTGCCAGTAAAAATACTTCACTGCAAGAAAGCTACCCAGCTTTAGATATTGAGTGTTTAGCTGATAAAAAGCAGGTTGCACAGAGAGTGGTTACATTAGCAAAAGCCAATACTCACCAGCGATTCCTTTTTTTAGGTCAGTTTAATGCGCCTATTTGGTTAGCATTATTGACTGGCAAGATTAAACGTCATCAATTTTGGTGGCATATTTGGGGTGCTGATTTATATCAGGATTCTAAACAGCTAAAATTTAGACTCTTTTACCTTCTGCGTAAACTTGCTCAAAAGCGTGTGGGGAGAGTCTTCGGTACACGGGGTGATCTGAATTACTTCGCGCAATTTAACGTTAATATTCCAGCGAGTTTGCTCTATTTTCCAACAAGAATGGATCCTGCGCTGACAGTGACAGAAAAAGCGCCTATTGATGAAAAGCAACTCACCATTATTGTGGGGAATTCAGGGGATAAATCTAACCGTCATATTGAAGCTTTACAGGCGATTGCAGAGCAATATGGAACACGCGCAAAAGTAATTATTCCAATGGGATATCCTGAAAATAATCACGTTTATATTGATGAAGTAGCCCAAGCCGCTAGCCAGTTGCTTCCATATAATCAGGTTGAAATATTACGTGATAAATTGGCATTTGATGATTATCTTACGTTATTGAAAACATGCGATTTAGGCTATTTCATTTTTCATCGTCAACAAGGTATCGGTACACTTTGTTTGCTGATCCAATTTGCGATCCCTTTTGTTATTAGCCGTCAAAACCCATTTTGGCAGGACTTAACTGAGCAAAATGTTCCTGTTTTTTTCTCGGGTGATAAATTAGATGTTGCGCTCATTGAAGAGGCTAAACGTCAATTGCTGATGCTTGACCGCCAAAATATTGCCTTCTTTGCACCTAATTTTACGGATGGCTGGAAAGAGCTAATTGAGATGAGTACAGGAGAGCCGCAATGACATTGGCGGAACTGGGTGGCTTAGCACTCGTTTATTTTATCTCTTTAAGTTTTATTTTATTGCTGACTTATCAAGAGTTTCGTCGGGTTCGTTTTAATTTTAATGTTTTTTTCTCCATGCTCTATTTGCTGACATTTTATTTTGGTTTTCCACTGACGTGTATGTTGGTATTCCAATTTGATGTCGCAGTTGTACCCGTTGATTCATTATTATACGCGTTATTAGCCTCTACCAGCTTCTATGCCATTTATTATGTTACTTATAAGGTTAGGCTGAGAAAACCGTCTAGCGGTCCTTCTAGGTCGTTATTTACCATGAATAGGGTAGAAACTAATCTTACGTGGATCTTATTGGCATTAATTGCGTTTGTGACCGTGGGTATTTTCTTTCTACAAAATGGCTTTTTACTCTTTAAGCTCAAAACGTATAGCCAGATTTTCTCCAGCCAAGTCTCGGGTGTTGCGCTTAAGCGCTTTTTCTATTTCTTTATTCCCGCCATGCTGGTGGTTTATTTCTTAAAACCCACTCAACAACGCTGGATTTTTTTCCTTTGTGCGACGGTGGGTTTTGGGATCTTAACTTACATTATCGTGGGTGGAACTCGCGCTAATATTATCATCGCGTTCGCACTGTTTTTGTTTATCGGTATTGTTCGTGGTTGGATAACTTTGTGGATGCTAGTTGCTGCAGGGGTGATGAGTATCGTTGGAATGTTCTGGTTGGCATTAAAACGCTATGGTCTTGATGTGAGTGGTGCCGAGGCATTCTATACTTTCTTGTACCTTACTCGCGATACGTTCTCTCCTTGGGAAAACCTGGCTTTGTTACTCAATAATTATGACAAGATTGAGTTCCAAGGGCTTGCACCGATAATTCGTGATTTTTATGTCTTTATTCCTTCTTGGGTTTGGCCTGAACGCCCTGATGTTGTGCTGAATTCAGCAAATTACTTTACGTGGGAAGTGCTTAATTACCATGCGGGTCTTGCTATTTCACCGACCTTAATTGGCTCGTTGGTTGTGATGGGCGGCGTTGTCTTTATCCCATTAGGGGCTATCGTTGTCGGGTTAATTATTAAATGGTTTGATTGGCTATACCAGCAGGGGCTAAGTGAGAGCAATCGCTATAAGTCCGCTATCTTACAAGCTTTCTGCTTTGGGGCTATTTTTAATATGATTGTTTTAGCACGAGAAGGTGTTGACTCGTTCGTCTCTCGTGTTGTGTTCTTCTGTTTAATTTTTGGTTTATGTTTAGTGGCCGCAAAACTGCTTTATTGGTTATTTGAAAGTGCGGGATTAGTGCGTCATTACGTGACTCGCCAACTACAAAGTGAACCTCGTTTAGAGAAAAAGGAAAAGTAATGGGACCCAATTCAATTCCGAAGTATTCAATCCGCGGACATAATATCTGGGGATTTCGCGATATGGCTCATTTTCTGGATTATCTCTATGAAGGAGCACAAATAAAAAGTGGCTCTTTGATTGCCATTAACGCAGAAAAAATTCTCACAGCAGAAACAGACTCAGCACTCAACGAGCTACTCAATGAAGCTGATTATCTTTATGCAGATGGTATTAGTGTGGTGCGAGGTATTCGTCGTAAATATCCTGATGCAAATGTTTCTCGTATTGCCGGTGCCGACCTATGGGAAGCATTAATGGAAAGGGCGGGTAAAGAGGGAACACCTGTCTTTCTTGTTGGCGGTAAGCCTGAAATTCTTTCTCAAACCGAAGATAAACTAAAAGCACAGTGGAACGTAAATATTGTGGGTAGCCAGAACGGTTACTTCACACCACAAGATAGAGAGGCGTTATTTGAGCGTATAAAGGCCTCTGGTGCGAAGATAGTGACTATTGCCATGGGATCACCTAAGCAAGAGTTATTTATTCGTGCCTGCCGTGAAATTTATCCTGATGCTTTATACATGGGTGTTGGTGGAACGTATGACGTATTCACAAGCCATGTTAAAAGAGCACCGAAAGCATGGCAAAATCTTGGGCTAGAGTGGTTATATCGTTTGTTATCACAACCAAGTCGAATTAAGCGCCAATTTAAGCTGTTAAAATTCGTTGGGTATTACTATTCCAATAAATTGTAATAGTAAAGTAATAGCAATAGTGCCTTTTTTTGTTAGGTGAGGCTGATTAAATGATTTATTCATGCTTTTACCTAGCATCTTACTTGTTTAATTATTATACTGATGGGGCGTTTAGTGTGTAAAAACGCTCCATTTATCGACGAAATGCACAAACTATCGTCAAACAAACTTTTTTTTTCAAAAAGCACTAGACAGACAGAGCGTAAATCCGTACTATCCTCTCCCGCAACGGCGTGAAGCGCC
>JAEYFY010000093.1 GCA_023454395.1 Pseudomonadota bacterium | reverse complement strand
AAACGGCGCTGGAATTGCGGCGGATGCAGCTGGCCGAGGCCTTTCAGTACTTATGCTGGAAGCTCAAGACTTAGCAAGTGCGACATCTTCCGCAAGCTCTAAACTTATTCATGGTGGTTTACGTTATCTAGAACACTACGAGTTTCGCTTAGTCAGCGAAGCTCTGGCAGAGCGTGAAGTGTTATTACGCTTAGCACCACATATTGCATTTCCAATGCGTTTCCGCCTGCCACACCAACCACATTTACGCCCAGCGTGGATGATCCGTATTGGTCTATTCCTTTATGATCATTTAGGAAAACGTGTCAGCCTACCAAGCAGTAAAGGCATTAAATTTGGTGCAAACTCTGTTTTAAAACCAGAATTAACACGCGGTTTTGAATATTCAGACTGTTGGGTTGATGATGCTCGTTTAGTGGTACTCAACGCACAAGAAATCGTTCGTCGTGGCGGTGAAGTACGCACACGAACTAAAGTTACTCGTGCTTGGCGTGAAAATAATTTATGGATGGTAGAAGCACAGGATTTACGTACTGGTGAAACATCGCTCTATCAATCAAAAGCACTTGTCAATGCGGCTGGCCCTTGGGTTAAAACACTGTTTGATGAAGGCTTAAAACTGAAATCACCTTATGGTATCCGTTTAATTAAAGGTAGCCATATTGTTATTCCTCGCGCTCATAACGAACCACAAGCTTATATTTTACAAAACGAAGATAACCGTATTGTCTTCGTTATTCCTTGGATGGATGAGTTCTCCATCATCGGTACGACGGATGTTGAATATAAAGGCGATCCTAAAGATGTCGCGATTGATGACAACGAAGTTCAGTATTTACTGAAAGTCTATAACGATCACTTTAAAAAACAGTTAACCAAAGAAGATGTGGTTTGGAATTACTCTGGTGTGCGTCCATTATGTGACGACGAATCAGATTCACCACAAGCAATTACCCGTGATTACACCTTAGATGTTCACGATGATAATGGTCAAACACCTCTGTTATCCGTATTTGGTGGTAAATTAACGACTTATCGTAAATTAGGCGAACACGCTGTTGATAAGCTCACTGCTTACTTCCCTAACATGGGTAAAGCATGGACTAAAAATGGTCAATTACCAGGCGGTAATTTAGAAGGTTGTGATCGTGATGGTTATTCACGTTTAATTCGCCAACGTCACCCTTGGTTACCAGAAGCGCTGGCATTACGTTTTGCACGTACTTATGGTAGCAACACGGAATTACTGCTTGAAGGCATTACTGATTTAGCAGGCATGGGCGAAAACTTCGGTCATAACCTGTATGAAGCAGAATTACGTTATTTAGTGAAACAAGAATGGGTTATCGAAGTTGATGATGCCATTTGGCGTCGTACTAAACTCGGCATGTGGCTAAATGACGAACAAAAACAACGTATTGCCCAATGGTTAGCGGCTAATACTCAAAATTCATAAGAGTAGTCATACTATTCTCTGACTCTGTTCGATGTTTTTATTAGCAATTTTTGTGGCGCCTAATACCGCGCCACTTTTTTTTTGCTTTTTTATATCAAAATCATAAAACATTTTAATTAACAGCTAGTTAAGCTGTTTTTCTAGAAAAGCCTTTAATACGGTAGCATTGTTTTGTTGCTCATCTTTTCCTGAATAAAGTAATACCAAAGGTTTTTCTTTTGCTATCGCAACAAGCGATTGCCAATGTTCAGGTGCAGAGATTAATTCTTGAAGGTAACGTTGAGTAAACTCAGCAAAATCACCCCCTCCCCCATGAAACCATTTTCGTAATTCAGTCGAAGGCGCGACGTCTTTATTCCACTCATCATAATGAAATTCTGTCTTTTTTACGCCTCTCGGCCACAATCTATCGACTAATACGCGATAACCTTCATGCATTCCGTCTTTATCACCATAAACACGTTTACAAGTGATCATTTCGCCTCCCATCAATTAGTGAATTCGTTTTATTGTAGAAGAAAAATTACCCAACTTATCAGGTAATACGCTCACTATTCTCATTATTGCGTCTTACAACATGAATTTTTCTCTTATTGTGACTGAATTATCCTCATCAAAAATGGGTGAATAGTTGTTGACTAAATAACCTAATTAATAGAATCTACATCTAGACGTCTAAATGGTTAGATGGATAAATAAGTAGTGATACTTAATAAAAATAACAACACAGTGACACGATTGATGAGGTACAGGTATGAGCTTTTATCACGCAAGCCAACATGAAGCGCTAAACCAAAATCTTGCTGAACTTGATGGTCAGATCGACGTTTCCTTTGAATTTTTTCCACCTCAAACAGAGGAGATGGAAAACACTCTTTGGCAATCTCTTGCGCGTTTAAATACCTTAAAACCGAGCTTTGTCTCTGTCACTTATGGTGCAAATTCAGGTGAGCGTGATAGAACACACTCGATTATTAAAGGCATTAAAGAGCGTACAGGGCTAGAAGCAGCTCCTCATTTAACCTGTATTGATGCTAGCCGTGAAGAGTTACAGCATATCGCACAAGATTATTGGCAAAGTGGTATTCGCCATATTGTGGCATTACGAGGCGATTTACCCAATAACACCCAAAAACCCGATATGTATGCCACCGATTTAGTGCATTTACTCAAAGATGTGGGTGATTTTGATATCTCTGTTGCCGCTTATCCTGAGGTGCATCCCGAAGCAAAAAGTGCGCAAGCAGATTTAATTAACTTAAAAAGAAAAGTTGATGCCGGAGCAAATCGCGCGATCACCCAATTTTTCTTTGATGTCGAAAGTTATTTACGTTTTCGTGACCGCTGTGTTTCAACCGGTATTGATGTTGAAATTGTGCCAGGAATTTTACCTGTCACTAATTTTAAACAGCTAAAACGCTTTGCTGGTTTAACCAATGTGAAAATTCCGGGTTGGATGCATAAAATGTTTGATGGGTTAGATAACGATCCTGAAACCCGCAGTCTAGTCGGTGCTTCTATTGCCATTGATATGGTGAAGATTTTAAGCCGTGAAGGGGTAAAAGATTTTCACTTTTATACACTTAATCGTTCAGAGTTAACCTATGCTATTTGCCATACGTTAGGTGTTCGCCCTGAGCTGGTGCAAGCTTGATCCTATCTTACGATTACCCCGCCAATTAAGCGGGGTGACATTTTGATGAGTTACTCACCAAAGTGATAAGGTTTTTCTACTGGTAATAGGCTGTATGCGGTGTCGAGATCACCATTAGCAATACAAGCATCTATTTTATGTACCTTATCGGTAATATCCGTAATATTCACAACCCACTCTTTGCAATATTTTTCAACGGCTTGATTACGCAAGCCAATTTGAATAGTGCGATAGTTGAGTCGATTAAGATAAATATCACGTTCAGGATCCCACTGAATGCGGATATTACTGGTTTCCGTCGCTTCTTTCCACGCGTCTGCACTGGTGTAACGGTCTGGGTCAAAATGACTTACAACACCTTGTGTCAGCATTTCTTGAAAACCTTCATGTGTAATATCAACCGCAAGAATAGACGCTTGATTAGCATCTTTGCGTCCCCAGCCAGAACGGTACATCATCCAAAGAAAGGAAGGTTTTACCCACGTCATGCGGGTCATACTAAAAGGGGGCGAAACAAAAGTTCCGTTTGCGACTGCGCTCTGAGCAATAGTATTAGAATAGGCTTGGTAAACACGAACAAAATCATCCGTATAATATGCCCTTACTTCGCACTCAGGACATCGGTCAACATCATCGTTCATCTTTCTTTAATATCCTTTTATATTAATAAAATGGAACTATCCGCTTAAATTAT
>JAEYFY010000369.1 GCA_023454395.1 Pseudomonadota bacterium | reverse complement strand
ATATTTGGACATACCTTTTAGGCGTTATTTTTATTACTTTAGTACCAGGTCCAAACTCGATTTTCGTCCTTACTTCCAGTGCGAAGCATGGCGTAAAAGGGGGGTATAAAGCCGCTCTTGGTGTTTTCACGGGTGATGCATTATTAATCTTTTTGGCATTTTTGGGGGTTGCTTCATTAGTCAAGACTTCACCCGTCTTCTTTATTGTCATTAAATACGCGGGTGCGCTTTACTTAACCTATTTAGGGTTAAAAACGTTATATGCAACGTTCCAAAAGAAAAAAGAGACGCCAGAACAAGTGTCTGAAGTCGTAGTAAAAGCAAAAGATGGTCTTTATGTTAAGGCGTTATTTTTAAGTATGCTTAACCCTAAAATGATCATTTTCTATGTTTCTTTCTTTATTCAGTTTATCGATCCTAAGTATGAAAGTGCAGGTGTTCCATTCTTTGTATTAGGTGCGATTTTAGAAACATGCAGTATGCTTTATTTATCAGTTCTTATATTTGGCGGTGTTGCTATTACTAATAAAGTAAAACATAACAAACGGTTAGCTTCATTATCAAATAGTTGTATTGGTGCAGTGTTCTTACTTTTTGGTGCCAAACTAGCGTTAACCGCATAAAAATATACTTTTAGTTAAAAAGGTCACTGTAAAGTGACCTTTTTTTGATCTCAATAATTTATTAGAGAAAAATTTTATTATTTAATAACTACTTCTAATATTGAATTATATGTCTCTGTTTTAATAAATTTATTGATTTTTAAATCTGCTTTATCTAATAGTTCAATAAATTCTTCTTCAGTACGCTCTCCTGATTCAGGAAACGCACTCACACAAAGAAGATCCATATATTTTGCAACGTCGGGAATATTTTTCTTAAAAACAATAGGCTCAATAATAAGCACTTTTGAATCTTCTTTCATTACCTCACGGAAGTTTTTAAATATTTTAATGACACTTTCATCATCCCAATCATGAATAATATATTTAATTAAATAAATATCTGATTCAGGGTATTTACCAAATAAATCTCCAGGAATTAATTTCCAGCGACTATCATCACCTAACTCTACTAATTTAGTTCGTTCTAATACATGCTGGCGATCAAATAATTGACCTTTTAAAGTCGGATTCTTTCTTAATACTTCTAATAATAATCCGCCTAAACCTCCAGCAATATCAGTTACAATCTTATTTTCAGGAAATTCATAATATTTAATAATAAAATAATTTTCTATTTTTGAAAGTGAACTCATGCCAGCCTGAAAATCGTGATCTTCTCGAGTATTATCTTGCCAATATTGATAAAAGGACATTCCATATAAGTTTTCAAATGCTGGATTATCTTGTACTGATTCAATTATATCGCCGACTGGTCTCCATAATGTTTCATTTGTTAACATTAATACGGCATCACGTAAGCTATATTCGTGATCACTTAATAAAAATTGCCCTGCAGGAGCGAGAGAGTAATTAAGGTTTTCTGATTCATAAAGTATATTTTCTGAAGCTAACATTCTTAATATTCTATTTAAAACTGAAGGGATGGAGTTTGTTTCTTCTGCAATCTCATTAATATTTTTAGTGCCGTCTTTTAATAAATCAGCAATTTTTAATTTAGCAGCAACTCTTAGCGCTGCAGGTACTGTAAAACTCATCGATTTTTTCATTAAATCTAAAGCTGCTGATTTATTTTTTAAATTCAAAGTGTTATTTTTCATATTAAACCTTATAATTAAATACAGTTAGGAATTGATTAATATTAAATTATTAAAACAAATAAATTATAGGTGAATAATTTGTTTTTTATTATTTTTATTTAAATTTAATGGTTGTTAATTGTGATAATATTTATATTATATTATCATATTATTAAACAGCTTCTTTCTGTTAATATAATAATATAAAAAAGATATTAAATTATTATTTTATTTAATATTGATGTATCAGTAATGTTTACGCTAGGTAATTGTTACTCTTTTATTAGAACCACATAGAGGAAAAGCAAGAAATGGAGTGCGTAGTACACTTATTTTCACGTTATACTGACACAAATATTCTATTTAAATTAAGTTAACTTATGCACTTTAAGTATGGCGAAACAGAGATAAATACATTAAAAAAACGCGATAAGCGCTTATCAGAACTTATTGAAAGAATAGGGGAAATTAAGCGTCCATTAACACCTGATCTATTTACAGCATTAGTTAAAAACATTATTGAACAACAAATTTCGGTTTCTGCTGCCATAACCGTTAACCAGCGATTACTCAATTTATGTGACGGTATTTACACACCAGAACATATCGCCAAATTATCAGAACAAGAGATACAACAGTGTGGAATGACTATGCGCAAAGCTAGTTATATTATCGGTATTGCTGACGCCGTTATTTCAGAAAGATTAGATCTAAATAAAATTCCTGAGATGACAGATAAAGAGGTTATCGATACGTTAATTCAACTAAAAGGTATCGGGGTTTGGACTGCAGAAATGCTATTAATTTCTTCGCTTAATCGGCCAGATATTTTAAGTTGGGGAGACTTAGCTATTCAACGCGGAATTATGCGTCTTTATCGCCATAAAACGCTAGATAAAGCACGCTTCGAACGTTACCGAAAACGTTACTCACCCTATGGTTCCACGGCATCGCTGTATCTATGGGCATTATCTAAAGAACCAGAGTGATTGAGCAATAAACGGAGTTCTTTATTTATTATGTTTGTCAATAATAGCCATAATCCCGTATTTAAAGGACTACCATAATGGAAAATAAACATAATCAACTTATTGAGCGAGCCTGTCGTTTTATTGAAAAAAATAACGGTGACGTGTCTCTTGCCTGTATTGCAGAGCATGTTATGGCAAGCCCATATCATTTCCATCGTCTCTTTAAATCAACGATGGGGATCACGCCAAAAGATTATGCCAATGCTTATCGTCAAAAATTAATAAAAAAAGCATTAGCTCAAGATGGCAGTATTACAGATGCGATTTATCAATCAGGCTTCAATGCTAATAGCCGTTTCTATGAAAATGCAACGGCTATATTAGGAATGACGCCAACAAATTGGCGTACAGGTGGTAAGAATATTGCTATCTTTTTTGCTATCGCTCAGTGCTCTTTGGGAAGTATCCTTGTGGCGCAAAGTGAAAAGGGGATTTGTGCCATTATGTTAGGAGATGATGCAGAGCTGTTATTAGAAGATTTGCAAAAACAATTCCCTTTGGCCGAATTAATCGGTGCCAATGAAGAATTTGAGCAAATCATTGCACAAGTCATCGGTTTTATTGAATTACCCAAACAACCCTTATCTTTACCTCTTGATATCCAAGGTACTGTGTTTCAGCAAAAAGTTTGGCAGGCATTATTAGATATTCCTTTTGGTAGCACGATGACTTACCAAGAAATTGCCGACAAAATTGGAGCGCCTAAGGCATATCGCGCAGTTGCAAATGCCTGTGCCGCAAATAAGCTAGCAGTTGCCATTCCATGCCATCGAGTTATTCGACAAAATGGTGAATTATCCGGTTATCGTTGGGGGATTGAGCGTAAAGCTAAGTTGCTTCAGAGAGAAGCTTTAAATAATACCGCTGTGGGCAAAAAAGAATAAAAAGTAGTTGTTGCATGATAAGATAATCAGCAATTTATCAATAAATTTATGAGTCAATATTATGTCAGCAATACCAACAGAAATTACTTTTTTTGAGCGTTTAATCCCTTCCATTCTTGAAGAAAAAAAAGTGATTACGATCCGAGATGAAAGTGAAAGTAATTACAAACCGGGAAGCATTGTTGAATTATTTGCTAATGAACATCGTACTCATTATGGAAAATTGAAAATCATCGCGGTATCGCCTTTATGTTATGATGATATCAATGAATATCACGCACAACAGGAAGGTATGACACTTCCAGTGTTAAAATCGCTTATCAACGATATTTATCCGACAACGAAATCTTTATATCTTATTGAATATCAATTATTAAAATAAGAATAAATAAAAAAGGATCACATTGTGATCCTTTTAATTTAAACAAAATCTTATCTATCTTATATCAATTTAAGTGCTTGCTTTAGCTGGTTAATCTCTAACTTCCATTGCGCTTGTAAAGCAGGTTTTTGATGATTAGTTTTACGTGCTAAATCAGCTTCTAATTTCTCTTCTAACTCAATTAACTTAAAGAGTTTTTCATCATCATCGTGATGTGAAACTAATGGAGCCGATGAGGTATTCTGCAAATTATTGAGTTTATCCACTCGTGGAGCTTCTGACATTTCCTCTTCAGAGATAAGCTGATAAATTACTTCAATATCATGATGTTCCGTTAAAATGCCATTATGAATATACCAAAAACGATTACAACTATTTTCAATTAATTCTCTATCATGGCTAACTAATAAAACACCACCGGGAAATTGGTTAATTTGTTCAGCTAATGCTTTTTTGCCTTCCATATCGATATGATTTGTAGGCTCGTCCAACATCAATAAAGAGTAGCTTGCTAAACTCAGTGACCAAATCATCTTTAATAATGATGATTTACCTGTTCCATTAGCTCCAATTATTGCTACTCGATCACCACTTTTTATACGCTGATTTTCAACAGTATATAAAACGGGTGTATTTTCAGCAGGAATAACAGCAAGTTGATTTAATTCGCAAAGCCTATCCGCACGTAATGTCGTACCAGAAAACTGTAATACCCACTGATTTCCAGACGTCACATCGGTTTGCTCATCTTTTAAACGAACAATATGTTTTTCCATCTGTTTGGCTTTACGAGATAAACTCTCGTTATCATAAACGTGCCCCCATATTGCGAGTTGCTTCGCACTTTGGGCTATTCTATCTATCTCTTTTTGTTGTGCATCATAGCGATGTTGCGCACTGATATCTTGCTCTTCTCTTGTGCAACTCGAGCTTGAGAGCAGGGTAATCGAAAGATAGATAGCGATTTATCACGAATAATCCATGTACAATTCGTCACGTTGTCTAATAACGTATTATCATGTGAAACCAGAATGAAAATAGTGATGTTTTAACACGCAAAATCATAGAATTTCATCATTTTATCGTAATTTTTCGCAGATAAGAACTATCTACCTACATTGGGGGTTTTTATCATGATATATTGCTACCTATTCGCTATAGCTGTCCTATAAAAGGTTAGAAAAT
>JAEYFY010000356.1 GCA_023454395.1 Pseudomonadota bacterium | reverse complement strand
AATCAGGTATGGCAGATAAGCGTTTTTCGATTCAATCTATTTCTAAAGTACTTAGCTTAACGCTTGCTTTAACACGTTATGAAGAAAATGAAATTTGGCAACGTGTAGGAAAAGAGCCATCAGGGCTGCCTTTTAATTCCTTGATACAGCTAGAAATGGAAAAAGGAATACCACGCAATCCTTTTATTAATGCGGGTGCCATTGTTATCACTGACATGTTGCAATCTCGACTTAGTGCGCCTAAGCAAAGAATGTTAGAAGTGATCCGTTTTCTTACTGATACTCCTGACATTGGCTATAACTCCGTGGTTGCAAAATCAGAGATGGAGCATCTTAGTCGTAATGCATCAATCGCTTATTTGATGAAGTCTTTTGGTAATTTTGAGAATGATGTTATTACGGTGCTTGAAACTTATTTTCACTATTGCTCAATAGAAATGAGTTGCACTGAATTAGCACGATGTTTTAGCTATTTAGCTAATCAAGGTACGTGTGTGGGTAATAAAAATCAGATTATTACGCCAAGACAAACCCGACAAATAAATGCGTTAATGTTAACTTGTGGCATGTATGATGGTGCAGGTGAATTTGCATTTCGTATTGGTATTCCCGGAAAATCCGGCGTGGGTGGTGGCATTATTGCCGTTGTTCCCGATGCTTTTACGGTTGCTGTTTGGTCACCAGAGCTGGATAAATCAGGTAACTCATTAGCAGGTTGTGCAGCACTTGAATTATTAGCAAACAAAGTAGGGCGTTCCATTTTTTAGGTGTGTTTTCAGGAGAGTTGTTATGAATTTAAGAAATATTGCTGTCACACTGTTTTTTGTTGCAGGTACAGCAAATGCATCACCCAGTTTTGATTGCGCTGTAATGCCAAAAGATGATTTACGCATCACCTCTGAATTTGTTGAAGTTGCTGGTTCACATGGTTTAATGGTTATTTATCCTGATGGCACATTATTTCAAAATGAAAAAAGTGCCACACTGACACCTCAACAACAAGAATTAGCCAAAAAATATCAAGCAACAGTAAGACGAGACGTACCTTGGTTAAGAACTGAAACAGGGGTAAAACTGCAAGATTCTCGCAAAGTACTTGATAAAGTCGTGATTGAAGCTTTTGGTAAAGAAAGTAATATCCTCAATAGATTAAGTCGATTAGAGAAAGATCTTAATCAGCAAATGGATAGAGTGGTCAGCATAGAGCCGAATAACATTACGTTCCATTCTCAAGCCATTAAAGAAGTCGAAACCAAAGGCCGTGAAATCGTAGAAAGCAGCCTAGGTGGTATGTTGCAAGACAGTATTAATGAATTGGGGAAAAAACAGTTATTAGCCGCTGCTGGTGGCGACAGTAAAAAAGCCTTAGGCGGATTATTAGGAAGCTTAGATGGTTTCCAAAAGATTATAGATCAGGAGTGGAAGCAGCAAGAAACCGCGTTTACTCAATTTGGTCAGCAAGCTTGTAGCAAAATCACACAGATGGAAAATCAACGTGTTGAATTAATTAATGCATTAAAGAAGTAGCTGCTCTGTCTCTCTAATGATTAGGTTATTAACCAGATAATTAATGAGCTTTACAAATGGCAAACTCACAATAATTGAAAATAATAATGAAAATCATTCTTGTTCAATTGACTTGTGGGGAGAGCTGTTTAGAATGCCCTGTTTGAGTATTCCACTTAAACAGGGCAAAATTAATGAAGAAGATCCTTCCTTTAGTTATCGCATCTATCCTTTCTGTAACGAGTTTCTCAGCGTTAAGTAAAACGCCAATTGAATATCAACCTAACCAAATTATTAGTCAACAGAATGACAAAATGGTGATTAAGCATCTGTTAGGTGAAACGTCGGTCACTAAGAACCCTTCAAAAGTTGTTCTATTTGATTTTGGTTTATATGATTCTTTAGTTCAGTTAGGTTTAGCCGATAAAGTGGTAGGGTTGCCGTTAGGTAATGCGCCTGCTTATATTAAAGGAAGTATTGCAAGTAACGTTGCTAATGTCGGAGGTATGAAGTCGCCTGACTTAGAAAAATTAGCAGAGATTAAACCTGACTTAATTATTATTACAGGTCGTCAAGGTGCGTCTTATGAGGCTTTAGCGAAAATTGCACCTACTGTTAATTTAGGGACTAATAGTGCTAATTATCTCAATTCTGTTGAGTCGAACATCAAATTATTAGGTGAATTATTTGATAAACAGCAAGCGACTCAAGAGCAACTTACTAAGTTAAATACAGTTATTGAGCAAGCTCAGAAAAAAGCGGCTGGATCTGATAAAAAAGTATTAGTTCTAATGCATAATGATGGCAATTTAATGCCTAATAATCAAAGCGTTGTTTATGATGTCGTTAAAGCTAAGCGTGCTGAATTACCGCCGGTTGCTGAAGAAGATAAAGGTAAACGTCGTGTCGTTACCTCTGAAATGATCGCAAAAGCGAATCCTGATGTTATTTTAATTGTTGATCGTAGCGAAGCAATTGGCGCAGGTAAATTAGAGAAAGCCACCTTTGAAAATAATGAAGTGAAAACAACATCGGCTTATAAAAATGGCGATATTGTTTATCTGCAAGCAGATCTTTGGTATCTCTCTGGAGGGGGATTAGATAGCTTAACTAAGCAGATTGAAGCAGTAGAAAGCGCACTTTAAGATTTCTATAATCGTTTAAGTCGCTTTATCATAAATAAAAAATGCCCATATTATGAATGAACTGATCTCAGTGCAATAACAGTATGGGCGTTTTTAAATTAGCTATTTGAAATCAGCAATATTAAAGAAATAGCTCAAGTAATGAATTTAAAAATAGCTTGCCGTGAGGGGTTATTTGCCAGTGAGAGTCAGTTTCACTGATATAACCTAATGACAATGCTTCATCTATTTGATGGCGAATCACTTCTTCAGAAAGCCCCGTGTAATCACTGAAATCTTGTCTTGGAAATGCTTCTAATAGACGAAAACGGTTCATAAAAAATTCAAATGGACGGTCATCATTATCAACAAAATTTTGCTGGTGGAGATAACGCCCCTCCATAAAACCTTTAGGGTGTTTGGTCTTGACTGTTCGCATTATGCGACCATCTTCAAAGCTTATTTTTCCATGAGCGCCACAACCGATACCTAAATAATCACCAAAACGCCAATAGTTTAAATTGTGCTCACACTGAAAGCCCGGTTTACAATATGCTGATGTTTCATATTGTTGATAACCTGCGGCTGTCAGTAATTTATCGCCTTGTGAGAAAATATCCCACAGCATATCGTCATCAGGTAATTTAGGTGGACGAGAGCCAAATTGTGTATTGGGTTCAATGGTTAATTGATACCAAGATAAATGTGGTGGAGATAACTCTATTGCTTGCTGTAAATCTGAAAGCGCTTGAGATAATGATTGGTCTGGCAACCCATGCATTAAATCTAAATTAAAGCTACGTAAGCCTAATTCTTTGGCTAAACGAGCCGCATTTTTAGCTTCATCAGCATCATGAATACGTCCTAGGCGAATAAGCTTATCGTTACCAAAACTTTGCACACCAATAGAAATACGATTTACACCCGCACGCTGGAATCCAGAAAAACGTTCAGCTTCTACGGTTCCTGGATTTGCTTCCATAGTAATTTCTGCGTTAGGGCTAACAGCAATACGCTCTTTCACACCATAGAGTAAATCAGCCATTGACTCAGCGCTTAATAAGCTAGGTGTACCGCCACCAATAAATATTGTTTGTACTTCACGGGAGCCAGCGTGAATAAGATCGGCATCTAAATCATTGAGTAAATGTTGCACATATTCCTGATGTGGTACTTCTCCTTTTAAGGTGTGTGAGTTGAAATCACAATAAGGACATTTTTGTACACACCAAGGAATATGAATATACAAACTTAATGGGGGCAACTTAAGCATTCTTAAGGGCATCCAACATTAATTTAAGTGCTTTACCGCGGTGTGAATGCTGATTCTTTTGCTCTTTAGTTAATTGTGCAGCAGTACAATTTAATTCAGGAACAAAGAAAATAGGATCGTAGCCAAATCCACCTTCACCGTGCATTTCTGTGCTTAATATACCGTGCCAAATACCGTGGAAAATCAGTGGAGTTGGATCGTTTTCATGGCGCATATAAACCAATACACAGTTAAATTGAGCTTGGCGTTTTTCAGCAGGTACATCTTTCATTGCATCAAGCAATTTATCCAGATTTTGCTGATCGCTTGCATCAACACCCGCATAGCGTGCTGAGTAAATCCCTGGCGCGCCACCTAATGCATCAACTGAAATACCTGAGTCATCGGCAATGGCAGGTAAACCTGTCACTTTTGCGGCATGACGCGCCTTAATTAGCGCATTTTCAACAAAGGTTAAGCCTGTTTCTTCAACAGAATCAACACCAAGCTCTGTTTGAGCAACAATATCTAAACCAAAATCAGAAAGCAAAGAGGCTAGCTCTTTGACCTTCCCCGGATTTCCTGTTGCGAGAACGACTTTTTGCATGAGTGTTATCCTCTTAGTAAAGGGTTACGCTAAGTAGCCATTGTAAAACGTCTACTCGTAGATAATTCAGAGCGTAAAGTACAAGAATAACAATCATTGCAGAGAAATCTAAACCGCCCATTGCCGGAATTACACGACGAATTGGCGCCATTAAAGGTTCTGTTAATTGATATAAAAGATGATCAATTGGGTTACGACCTTGGCTTACCCAGCTAAGAATTGCGCGGATAATGATCAACCAGAAAATCATCTTACCGGCTGCTGTAAGCAGTTCAATAAAGGCAAATGGGAACATTAAAGAGAAAGGAATAGATGTCCCTGATAAGTAAGATGGAATAATAATACCAAGCAGAATGAGGATATAGGCTAATAAGACTGAAGCGGTATCAATAGGACCAATAGAAGGAATAACACTTCTTAATGGACGAACAATTGGCTGTGTGATCTTGACGATAAATTGTGAAAAAGGATTATAAAAATCAGCTCTGACACATTGCATCCAAACACGTAATAGAAGTACGGATGTGTAGAGTTGAAGAAGAGTCAGAATGACGAAATTTAAAAAATTCATTAGTTGGCCCTGATGAAATTAAAATTGTTTTTCCATTTCTTGCGCACGTTTAATTGCAGCTTGCATGGCAGAAGCGACGTTTTCAGGTAATTTTCCTTCATAAAACTGCATAAGTGCAGCCGCTGTCGTTCCACCTTTTGATGTTACTTGCTCACGTAAAGTTGAGAAAGGCAACATATGTTGTTTCTCAGCTAAAGCGGTAGAACCACTTGCGGCTTGTTGCACAATAGCTCTTGCTACTTCAGGTGAAAAACCTAAACGTTCAGCTTCTTGTTGCATGGATTCCATAAACAAGAAGAAATAAGCGGGCGCACTACCAGCAACGGCGATAATATCATTGATGGCAGATTCTTGCTCTACCCAAACAGTTGTTCCGACACTTTTCATTAATTCGTCGGCAAACTGTTTATCTTGAGATGAAAGTGAATTGTGCGCAAACATACCACTTAAGCCTTTACCTACTAATGCCGGAGTATTTGGCATAATGCGAACAAGCTGTAATTGAGTCGCAAAATAGTCGTTATAACGTGTAGCAGGAATGCCAGCAGCGATAGTAAGGACCAACTTTTTACTCATTGTGATATTTTGTAAGGGCTTACAAACTTCTTCCATCATTTGTGGTTTGACTGCCAGCACAATGACATCCGCTTTTTGAACGGCATCAATATTGTCATTAGTACTATGAATGCCGAACTCTTTTTCTAAAGGTTCACGGCGAACGGCAGAAGGTGAGCTGACGGTTATCTTATGTGCTGGATATCCACCTTGAACCAACCCTGCAATAATGGCATGAGCCATATTCCCAGCGCCAATAAAAGCGATGTTACGATGTTCCATATAAACCTCTATTTCTACTTAGTCGCGTAATCTCTTGCGCCAAAAATTGCTGTACCAATACGAACGAGCGTTGAACCACAAGCAATCGCCGCTTCCATATCACTCGTCATTCCCATAGATAACGTATCTATATTGGGATATTGAGATTGTAATTGCTTAAATGCGAGATGCATTTTTTTTAACACTTCAACTTGTTTGTCATACTCGCTTTCAGGTGCTGGGATCGCCATTAATCCACGTAATTTAATACCTGAAAGAATAGAAATTTGCGCTGCTAACCCATCAAGCTCTGTCAGATTAATACCTGATTTACTATTTTCATCACTGATATTGATTTGAATAAGCACATTTAATGGTGGCAATGTGTCAGGACGTTGGTCACTTAATCTTTGCGCGATTTTTAATCTATCAATGGTATGGCACCAATCGAAATTCTCAGCAACAAGGCGTGTTTTGTTTGACTGTAAAGGGCCGATAAAGTGCCAAACTAAGCTGTTGTTATTAGCAAAATAATGGATTTTATCAACACCTTCTTGGACATAGTTTTCACCAAATTCAGTTTGTCCACATGCTATTGCTTTTTCGATGTCACTCGCAGGTTTTGTTTTACTCACTGCAAGTAGTGTTATTTCTTCTGAAGAACGGCCGCATTTCTGCGCTGCTGTGTCAATGTGAGACCTGACATTGACGAGATTCTGTTTAATAGTATTCATGGCAACTCAGGAGATAATAAGATGAAAATGGAAAATTTAATTGCATATAGTGTAAAGCATAACGCTTCGGATCTGCACCTTTGTTGTGGTGATGTACCTCGATTGCGGATCAATGGGATACTTTATCAACAAAATCAATGTAAACCTATCACTTCTGATAGTCTACTCACGTGGCTCTTGCCTTTTTTGAGTGATGCTCAAAAGCAAGTTTTTGAGCATGAAGGGCAGGTTGATATGGCACTTACGCTGTCTTGTGGGCAACGACTTCGTATCAATTTATTTCGCCAACAAAAAGGTGTTTCCGCAGTATTAAGGATCATTGAAACACAAATTCCTTCTTTAGATAAACTTCGAGTACCCAAGTCGGTTTCAACATTATTAGATAATTATTCTCATGGGCTTATTTTAGTGACTGGCGCAACCGGAAGTGGGAAATCATCGACATTAGCTGCAATGATCAATCATTTAAACCAATATCAACGTCAGCATATTTTGACATTAGAAGATCCTATTGAATTTATGCATAGCAATAAGCAAAGCATTGTACAGCAAAGGGAAATAGGGCGAGATGTTCAACATACTGCAAATGCAATAAAGAGCGCTCTACGCCAAGATCCGGATGTCATTATGTTAGGTGAATTAAGAGATGCACAAAGTATTCAGTTGGCATTAACGGCGGCAGAAACAGGGCATTTAGTGCTGGCAACATTGCATACTCAAGGAGCAGTACAAACGCTTGAGCGCGTAACTAATGTCTTTACAGGTAATGAACGTCAATGGGTTTCATCACAATTAGCGTGCAGTTTAAGGGCGATAATTTCACAAGAGTTAGTGCCTTCAACTGAAGATGGGCGTGTGGCATTATTTGAAATAATGCAGGTTACGCAGGGTATTTCGCATCTTATAAGAGAAGGCAAATACCACCAAGTGACAACATTAATGCAAACAGGTAGCGAATACGGAATGCAAACCTTCATGTTAAGTCGGCAGCAACGCCAACATGAAGGTTTAATTCAAGCGGAGTGATAACTTATAAGTAAAAATAAGTGGTGTCACAAGGTGGAACTTATGTTTTAAAACTGCTGTTCAAACCAGCTTTCAAGAATAATAACGGCAGATGCTGCATCTACACTGCCTTTATCTAAGGAACGGTAACCACCACGTTCAAAAAGATGAGCGCGAGCTTCTACGGTGCTAAGGCGTTCAT
>JAEYFY010000339.1 GCA_023454395.1 Pseudomonadota bacterium | reverse complement strand
TATAAAAAGTGAGTACTAATATGGAAACGGCTTCCTCAAAAACAGAGACCACAAGCTATCCCGCAACTAGTGCTGGCGCTCGCCGCGCAGGTATGACAGAACAAGAATGGCGTGCAGCAATTAAATTTGACGGCAATGATGCGGGCTGGGTTATCATGAGTATCGGTATGGCTATCGGTGCAGGTATTGTATTTTTACCTGTGCAGGTAGGTCTGATGGGATTATGGGTTTTCCTACTATCCTCGATCATTGGTTATCCTGCTATGTACCTTTTCCAACGTCTATTTATTAATACGTTGGCTGAATCTCCTGAGTGTAAAGACTACCCAAGCGTTATCACCGGTTATCTCGGTAAAAACTGGGGTATTTTATTAGGCGCACTCTACTTTGTGATGTTAGTCATTTGGATGTTTGTTTACTCAACGGCAATTACCAATGACAGTGCTTCTTACTTACAAACATTTGGTGTTACTGACGGTTTACTGTCAGAAAATCCATTCTATGGTTTGATCTTGATTTGTGCTTTAGTCGCTATCTCTTCTCGTGGTGAACAATTACTGTTTAAAGTATCAAGCTTTATGGTACTGACTAAACTGCTTGTGGTCGCAGCGTTAGGGATCTCCATGATTGGTATGTGGCATCTTTATAACGTGGGTGCATTACCACCAGCTGGACGCTTAATCAAAGAAGCAATCATTACATTACCTTTTACCCTGACTTCAATTCTGTTTATCCAAACATTAAGCCCTATGGTTATCTCTTACCGTGGTCGTAATAAAAACCGTGAAGTTGCTCGCCACAAAGCGTTACGCGCAATGAACATCGCGTTCGGTGTGTTGTTCTGTACGGTTTTCTTCTATGCAATCTCATTCACATTAGCAATGGGTCATGATGAAGCCGTTAAAGCGTATGAACAAAATATCTCTGCATTAGCGATTGCGGCGAAATTCTTCCCTGGTGGTTGGGTAACTGTTGTAAGCGTTATGTTGAATATCTTTGCCGTAATGACTGCATTCTTTGGTGTCTACTTAGGTTTCCGTGAAGCGACACAAGGGATCGTTATGAATATTCTGCAACGCTATCTCCCAGCAGACAAAATCAACCAAAAATGGGTACAAAACGGCATCATGATTTTCGCTGTGCTTTTAGCATGGGGGGCAATCATCCTGAATGCGCCAGTGCTGAGTTTTACCTCAATTTGTAGCCCTATCTTCGGTATGGTGGGTTGTCTTATCCCTGCATACTTAGTGTACAAAGTACCAATGTTACACAAATACAAAGGTGCATCGCTCTACCTGATTATTTTTACCGGTTTACTGCTCGTTATCTCTCCGTTCTTGGCATTTTCATAGTCGCCAACTTCGGTTCTAGTTAGGCGTTGTTTTTAAAAACTAAATTAATCCAAGGTGTTAGATTATGAGCCAGAACAAAAATTCTCATTTATGGTCACAGTTTGTTCGTCAGTTACATGAAGGTGTTAAGCCAGCAGTAGGTTGTACTGAGCCAATTTCATTAGCATTGGCAGCCGCGAAAGCAACTGCGCTTTTAGGTGAACCTGTTGTTCGTGTCGAAGCTTGGGTTTCACCAAACTTGATGAAAAACGGAATGGGCGTAACAGTGCCGGGAACGGGAATGGCTGGGCTACCTATTGCGGCCGCATTAGGTGCGACAGGAGGAGATCCTGATGCTGGGTTGGAGGTCTTGTTAAAAGCATCTGCTGATGCAGTTGCTCAAGCTAAGACACTGGTTGCTCAAGGTAAAATCACAGTGGGCGTAAAAGCACCTTGTGAAGATGTTCTTTACTCTGAAGCGAAAGTATATAGCCAATCTGGTTATGCCATCGTCAGTATCGCAAGAGAGCATACACACGTTGTTCGCTGTGAATGTAACGGTAACGTTGTTTTTGAAGAAGATAAATCAGCGCTTACGAATCATTGTGGATCTACTGATGAAAAACCTTTTACTGATGTTTGTGCTGAAGATATTTATCACTTCGCACTTAATGTGCCAGTGAGTGAAATTGAGTTTATGCTCAATGCTGCTCGTTTAAATGGTGCTTTATCAGAAGAAGGGTTACAAAACACCTATGGATTAGCCATTGGTCGTACCTTAATTCTGCAACAAGAGAAAGGTTTGTTAGGTAAAGACTTACTTAATGAAATCATGATCAGAGCATCAGCAGCCTCTGATGCTCGTATGGGTGGGGCGGTATTGCCTGCAATGAGTAATTCAGGCTCGGGTAATCAGGGCATTGCTGCAACATTACCTGTAATGGTGGTTGCTGAATTTATTAAAGCAGATGATGAAACCTTACTGCGTGCATTGGTTTTATCTCACTTAATGGCAATTTATGTTCATAGCCATTTTCCACCACTTTCCGCCCTTTGTGCTGCAACAACCGCTTCAATGGGAGCAGCCGCAGGAATGGCATGGTTACTCACAAAAGATTTCAACACAGTCAGTATGTCTATCAACAGTATGATTGGTGATATCAGTGGCATTATCTGTGATGGCGCATCGAATAGCTGTGCAATGAAAGTATCAAGTAGTGCAGCGAGTGCTTATAAAGCCGTATTAATGGCGATGCAAAATCAAAGTGTTACGGGTACTGATGGTATTGTCAGTGACGATGTCGATAGCTCAATAGCGAATCTCTGTGCATTAGCGAGTCGTGCAATGCAACATACCGATATTCAAATCATTGAGATTATGGAAGAAAAAGCGCGTCGTAATGCTGGGGAAAAGAAGCAAGCTGTCAATATATAAAAGGCGAAAACCTAAAGCGACAGTGATGTTATGATGCAGTATTGCAGTAAAAATAAATACCTGCTTATGAAAATAGGCAGGTATTTTTTTATCGTGAAATTGTGTTGATTGGCTTAAATACTTACAGCCGCAAAAGCTTGTGCAATACGCTGAACATTACCTGTATTAACACCCGCCATACAAACACGACCAGTACCGACAAGGTAAATACCAAATTCGTCACGTAATCTATCAACTTGTGCTTGTGTAAAGCCGGTATAGCTGAACATACCGCGTTGAGTTAATAGATGATCAAAATTCTTTTCAGGCAGGGCAATTTTTAAAGCTTCGACTAAAGTAACGCGCATTTCTTTAATGCGATCACGCATATGCGCGACTTCTTTTTGCCATTGTGCCGTTAAAACTTGGTCTGATAGCACTCTATTGACAATTTGCGCACCATAATTTGCAGGGCTTGAATAGATACGACGTACACCCGCTTTTAACTGGCCTAATACATTTTCGCATTCAGTGGCATTATCACAAACAATCGATAGACCACCAGCACGTTCACCGTAGATCCCAAATATTTTTGAAAAAGAGTTACTGATAAGTATCGGTAATCCTGCTTTTGCCATAGTACGAATAGCGTAAGCATCTTCATCTAAATTTTCAGCAAAGCCTTGATAAGCAATATCTAAGAATGGAATTGCTTGGCGAGCTTTTAATACTTCAGTGACTTGATCCCATTGATCTTTAGTCAGATCAGAGCCTGTTGGATTGTGGCAACATGGGTGCATCAATACGATGCTTTTTTCAGGCAGATTTTTAAAGCAATCCAGTAGCGCTTCAAATTTTACGCCTTTGGTTTCAGGATCAAAGTAAGGGTAGTAATTCACCTTGAAACCAGAGCCAGCAAAAATAGAGGCATGGTTATCCCAAGTTGGATCACTTATCCACACTTCT
Source organism: Pseudomonadota bacterium (assembly GCA_023454395.1). Classification (GTDB taxonomy): domain Bacteria; phylum Pseudomonadota; class Gammaproteobacteria; order Enterobacterales; family Enterobacteriaceae; genus Proteus; species Proteus appendicitidis. The sequence goes on along the minus strand of JAEYFY010000339.1, from coordinate 1,485 downwards.
GATCCTGGGAAATAGCGATGTAGAAAATCAGCACCCACTTTTAATGCGCCTGATCCACCTAATGTTTGGATTGTGGCAATTTTCTTTTCTGCAATGAGAGGATTATCTGCTCCGAAAAGGAGATCTTGAATTTCGCTGCGATAAGGTGCCAGCCCTTCCATTGGTAAATAAAGTGTTGCGGTAGGAGTCATGGCATTAAGTTGCTGACGCGCAACGGAAACTGTTCCTAAAATAGGGGTCTTGCCTTCTTCGTCATAATAAAGACCAATGCTTAAATTAATTTTATCCTGACGTGGGTCTTTGTTATAAACATCCATCAATGAGAGAATCGGATCTCCCGGAAACGCTTCAACCTGTTGAAACACGGCTTCTTCTCCAATCACTTTTAGTGTGTCATAGGGATACAATATCGTCTGTATTATTGTTCGTCTAGGTATTCCATGATGACGCGCGAGGTTAATTTCGTAATCAACTCATAGGCGCTAATACCACTATATTTGGCAATTTCTTCTACAGGCAACACATCTCCCCATAAAATTGCTTCATCACCAACACTATCAACCAGTTCTGTCCCCAAATCGACGCTTATCATATCCATTGAAACTCGACCAACAATAGGCACTTTTCGACCATTGATCCACACAGGCGTACCTGAAGGTGCGCTACGAGGATAACCATCGCCATAACCAATCGCGATCACACCAAGATAAGTGTCTTTTTCACTTACCCATGTACCACCATAACCAACAGGTTCACCCGCTTTATGTTTACGAACGGCAATCAGGCTTGTTTTCAGTGTCATTGCAGGAGTTAAGCCAAAATCTTTACCTATTCTTTCATCACCAGTGGGAGAGATACCATAAGTAATAATACCGGGGCGAACCCACTGATAATGGACTTGAGGCCAAAATAAAATACCAGCAGAAGCGGCGATAGACTTATCCCCGGCTTTATCTTGAATAAAATCTTGAAATAGTGAGATTTGTTTTTGTGTTACTTCAGGAACATCTGGCTCATCAGCGCGACTAAAATGGCTTACAATATTGACAGGTTGTTGTACATTTTTGCAGGCAGAAAGTCGTAAATAGAAGGCTTGTGCATCTTCAGGCCGCACTCCTAAACGGTGCATCCCCGTATCAATTTTCATCCATACTTTGACCGGTTCATCTAAGTTTGCCTGTTCTAATGCTTCTAATTGCTCTTGGCTATGAACAACCGTTTCAATGTGGTTGACGACTAAAATAGGTAGGTCAGCGACATCAAAAAAGCCCTCTAACAGAAGAATGGGTTTTACAATTCCCCCACTTCGTAAGGTTAATGCTTCACCAATACGCGCAACACCAAAACAATCAGCATTATCCATTAAGGTATATGCTGTTTCTAATAACCCATGACCATAAGCGTTTGCTTTCACGACAGCTATCAGGTGGCTATGTGGGGCATAGTCTCTCACATGCTGAAAATTGTGACGCAGAGCGCGGCGAT
>JAEYFY010000303.1 GCA_023454395.1 Pseudomonadota bacterium | reverse complement strand
ACGACAAGTATTGTTGTGTAATCAATATAAGCAAGTGCGCTAATTAATATATCCATACTGTTGTTCTCTATTTATGAAAATAGCTGAGGTAGCGGTACTAACAGTACAGCGGTAAATAAGTAATACACACCTAACACCACACTGGCTGAAATAATAAAACTGTATATCGGTTTTGTTGTTGCATATTTCATCATTAACGGTGCTGTAATAATTAAACCCGTTAAAATAAAACCTAGATAATCTGATGCAAAAACATAAAAAAGAATAATACCAATAATTAATAAAACAAATTTTATTTCATGCCATGAAACTAATGGAATATCACTTTCTTGATTACGTGAAAATATATCTATTAATGAGAATATAATCATGCCACCGCCAATAATAGAAGGCATAAATGCGGCACCATATTCACTAAAATCACCTAATGAATACGCACTATAAACAATAAGAAATAAACCAAAGCAACAAAATATTAGCGATAGAATATGACGATTTAGCATAGGCATAAAAACGGCTGTTGTTCAGCCGTTTCCTCAGTTATTTCTTTATAATTTCGCCAAACTTTTTATCTTCATTGGCCATAAATTGAGTGGCATCATCGCCATATAATTCGATAACTTCAAACCCTTGTTTATTTGCAAACTCGGCTAATTCACCAGATGCGTACACCTTTTTCATTGCAGCAGTGAGTTTTTCTTGCACTTCTTTATCTAGCCCTTTTGGCGCAACTAGCATATTCCATGCTTGTAAATCCCAGTTATAAGGTGTGGCTTCTTTAAATAATGGTACATCAGGATAAAAAGCCGATTTCTCATTTGACATAATTGCCATGTGCTTCACTAATCCTGCTTTTACCATACTGTCCGCCTCGCCTAATGAAGAGGTCACAATATCAACACCGCCAGAAGCAAGCTCCTGTAATGCAGCACTTGCACCTTGAGATGGGATAAAACGAATGGCGTTATCAGGCAATCCTGCAGCACGCAACATACCAATAGTATTGAGATGCCAGATTGAATTTAAACCACTACCAGATGCTTTTAATTTACCCGGATTTGCTTTTGCGTAATCAATAATTTCCTGTGCATTTTTAAATGGCGAAGATTTACCAACCTGTAATCCACCATAAATAACAGCAAGACGTGTAATCGGTGTGTAATCTTGATAAGTTAAATTTGTCATGCCTTGATGATGCATCATGGTAATTTCAACTGTTGCAATCCCCAGTGTGTAACCATCAGGTTTTGCATTTTTAATAGCATCATGACCTACCACACCACTGCCACCAGTTTTATTTACCACATTAACAGTCACGCCTAATTCTTCTTGCAACCCTTTAGCCGCTAAGCGTGCAACTGTATCAGTATTACCTCCAGCAGCCCAAGGAACAACAATCGTAATCGGCTTTTCAGGGTATTGAGCAAAAGCCGGAAGTGTAAAAATGGAACTGCATAGGGTAAATGCCAGAAGTGTTTTTTTCATTATATGCACCTTTTCTCATTGCAGATTATTTGTGGTCGAATATCTTCGAGCCTTGATTTAAGGCGAGCCTGAACTTGAGAAAGTACAGGCATTGCTGTTACACCTTTTTGTTCTATAAATGCAGAGAGGAACGCACTGGCAAATAATACACTCTCATGCATTGTGCCTCCTGCCGCTATTTTTGAAGCAAATGCGCCATTAAAAGCATCCGTGGCTGCCATCGTATCTACTCGTAACGATGGCATCGGGGGAATATGAAATGTGGCTCGTCCGTCAAAATAGACCACGCCAAGCTCATCCATATAGATAATTACTTTCTTGTTTTCATCACCTGAAATAACACCAATAGCATGTTTAGCGTCATTAATATCGTTTATTTCAATGCCTGCCCAATGTGATGCTTGATTCGCATTTAAGGTAATAAAATCAAGATTTGAATAAAGCTGCTTTAGGTTTTCGTTATAAGGCGCAACATTAAGCACCACTGTTTTATTAACTGATTTTGCAAACAGTGCCGTTTTAATATTGGCTTCTATATTAATTTCACCTTGGAGCAATAACACATCAGCCTCACTTACATAAGGTAAAGAAATATCAATCTCTTGATCTGAGAATGTATTGTTCGCCCCTAAATAAGTTGCTGTAATATTATTTTGTGTTTTATCTGCTAAATAACTAATTGAACTGCCTGTTGGCTCTATGTCTGTTTGAAAAATAGTGAAAGAATCAATTCCACTTTCTTGTAAATATTTATAAGCATATTTACTAAAATGATCTTCACCAACTTTTGTTATTAAATGCACTTTCGCATCAGAAAAACTGGCAGCTATTGCCTGATTTGTTCCTTTGCCACCGGGACCTATCGAATTGCTTTTAGAATTAATTAACTCACCGACTTTTGGAAAAGAATCAACATTGGCAATAATATCTACCACAAATGACCCAAGTACACAGACTTTGCCTTCTGGCATTCTATCTTTACGTTCTCTCACGATTAATAGATCGTGCAATAAACATGAAATATCAAAACTATCACTAAATTTACTTATTTTTTTAATTTCTTGTTTCCCTAGTATGGCGCCACCATGACAACGTTTGATCAACCCTTCTCCTTCAAGGTATTTCAAATCACTGCGAATAGTTTCCAATGTGACACTGAATTTTTCCGCAAG
>JAEYFY010000314.1 GCA_023454395.1 Pseudomonadota bacterium | reverse complement strand
GTTTTTTGCCGGGATAAGCCCACATAAAGCCGAGATATGCACGTAAATTGGCAAATTTTTGCCAATCATCGCCCACCATGCGACCAATCAATGAACCTTTACCATGCACAAATTCATCGTGAGAAAGGGGCAGGACAAAGTTTTCGTTATAGGCATAGAGCATGCCAAAAGTCATTTGATTGTGGTGAAATTTACGGTAGATAGGATCACGTTGCATATAAGCTAACGTGTCATGCATCCAACCCATATTCCATTTGTAATTAAAACCTAAGCCACCATCATCAGGCGGTAAGGTAACACCCGGAAAATCAGTAGATTCTTCTGCAATTGTGATAGTACCAGGGCAAGTTGTTCCCAGTAATTTGTTAGTATGGCGAATAAAATCAATGGCTTCTAAATTCTCACGTCCACCGTGTTTATTGGGAACCCATTCGCCTTCTTTTCTGCTGTAATCACGATAAAGCATTGAGGCAACTGCATCGAAACGAAAACCATCTAGCGCAAAATGCTCATGCCAATACAATAAATTACCGGAAAGGTAATTCAGCACTTCATTACGCCCATAGTTATAAATCAAAGTATTCCAATCGGGATGAAAACCTTCACGTCTATCCGCATATTCATAGAGTGATGTGCCATCAAAATTACGTAAACCGTAATCATCTTCAGGGAAATGACCGGGAACCCAATCTAAAATAACGTTAATTTCAGCTTGATGTGCCGCTTCAATAAAGTCACGAAAATCCATCGGGGAACCAAAGCGACGAGTGGGTGAATATAACCCTAACGGTTGATATCCCCATGAGCCATCAAAAGGATGTTCATTAATAGGGAGCAACTCAATATGAGTAAAACCCATTTCTTTAACATATGGAATTAACTGTTCAGCTAGTTCGCGATAGCTTAACCAGCTTTGATCGTCAGTATGTCTACGCCATGAACCTAAATGAACTTCATAAATAGATATAGGTGCATTAAGTTGATTCGCTTGCTGACGCGATAATGGCATGGGTTTAATTGGTGGTAATGTATTGATAACTGAAGCAGTTTCAGGGCGTATTTGTGTTTCAAAAGCATAAGGATCGGCTTTTAATCGACGTTCACCATTCGCATCAAGAATAGAATATTTATAACAATCACCTAGAGAAGCTTGTGGAAGGAATAGCTCCCATATTCCACTTTCACGGCGTAATCGCATTGGAAAACGTCGTTCATCCCAGAATGAGAAATCACCTACAACGCTTACACTTTTTGCATTGGGCGCCCATACAGCAAAAGTAATACCATCGATATCACCCAGTTTTGCAGGGTGTGCACCTAAACATTGGTAAGGGCGAGAATGATGCCCTTGTGCTAAAAACCAAATATCCATTTCTTGCAATAAAATGCCGAATTGATAGGGATCATCAACGATACCTTGCGCATTTTCCCACGTTACATCTAAACAGTAACTAAAACGACGTTTACGTCGGGGGATAGCGCCACAGAAAAAACCACTAGGATGTTTACGCTCTAGTGTTGCTACTTTTCGGCCATTTTTTCTATCAATGACACTGACTGCAATTGCATCTGGTAAAAAAGCACGAATCTCTAAACCTGCCGATGTTTCATGCATACCAAGAAGTGCAAAAGGATCAGACTCATACCCATTGATTAGCTTTTCTATTGCTTTTTTTGTCACAGCTACAGACATCTTATCGTCCTTAGTTGCCAGCAAAATAAATTAATAAATTTTATATATAAATGTCAGCATAGAACGTTAATTTAAGTTAAACAATAAGTGTTTATAACAGAAAATTTAAAATCAAAATAATTTATATAAGTTAATATACTTACTTTTTGATTTTAATATATTGAATTTAAATAAATTTATTGACAGAGACAGAGGAAGATCGCGAATTATAAAAACAACACAATTAGCGTTTTTACCTATTCACAAAAAGAAGATTATCATTAGACATTTTTAATAAAATAGCTAGAAATTAGTCTTAAAAAGTGTAGTTAATAGAAAAATAATTGCTATTTTTATGGAAAGAAAACACTTATTTCATTAGAGGAATTAACTTTTTTGTTGGGTGAGCCATTGTTCAAAATCAAGATGTGTTTTAGTTTTTTGAACACCCAATGGCGTTAAAGCGTAGTAGCTTATCGGCGCAATTTGAATATTCGGAAATAACACTTTTAAAGTACCGCTATTTATTTCATTCGATAAAATCGAAACAGGACCAATACCGAGACCTAATCCTTCAATAATGGCTTGAAGAGAAATATGAAAGTGATCAAAGCGATAGTGACGTGAAAATGAACACTGAGTATTAAGATGAGTCGCCATTAACCATTGCTGCCAATGCCCTGGGCGAGTAAGCGTATCAATAACAGGGCAGTCAAAAACATCTTCAAAACTAGTGACACTGTAACGTTTTAAGAATTTTTCAGAAGCAATTAAACAATGTTTATCCTCTAAAAAAACAACAGATGAATACTCTTGTTGCTGAAGTTGAGGGCGAATAATCAGATCATCATGACTAATCAAGTGAAATCGCTCGCTATTTGCAGAAGCAATTTGGATATTTGCATTAGGATATTGAAGATAAAAATCCTCCATTCGCGGAATAAGCCATTTTAAACAAAGTGTTGTAGGCACGCTAATATTTAAAATATCGTTTTTTCCACCATTGCCATAACGAAAACCAATATCATTTAATTTATCAAAAACCTCACTTAACTCTTGCGCTAACGTCAATGCATAAGGCGTAGGGACGCGGCGTAGACCTTGTTTATTAAATAAGGTGACACCAAACCATTTTTCTATAACTTGGATATGACGACTGATAGCACCATGAGTGACACATAATGTCTGTGCGGCTTCGGTATAACTTTGGCTATGGCAAGCGACTAAGAAAGCACGCAATGAAGGTAATGGTGGAAGGTTTCTCATCATAATTGTCTCATCAAAGTTTATTTATCATAAATAAAGCGGCTTTCTGATTAAAACTCACAATACCGTGACATTTTATCACAGGTAAAAATAAAGAAGGCGGGTATGATACAGCGTCTTTAACTTATTGAACTTAAAGGATGATAATGAGTTTTATCGCAGTTATTTTATTGGCAGTATTGTCTGGTGTAATTAGTGGCGTTGTAGGAACTGGCTCTTCTATTTTACTAATTCCCGCGTTGACCTATGTGTTCGGTGCTAAGGAAGCCGTACCTATTATGGCATTAGCTTCAGTGATGGGAAATTTATCGCGTATTTATTTATGGCGTCACAGCATTCGCTTTAAACCACTATTTTATTATCTCTTACCCGGTATTCCAGCCGTTATTCTTGGTGCGAATACATTATGGATAATGTCTGAAAAATGGCTAAATATTGGTATGGGAATGTTTTTTATCTTGATGATCCCCGTGATCCACTTAATACGCAAACATCAAATCAAAATGAAAACGTCCCAAGTTATTATTGCCGGTGCTGTTATCGGCTATTTAACGGGAGTTGTGTTTTCCACTGGGCCATTAACTATCCCCATATTTTCTGCATATGGTCTGACATTAGGGCCATTACTTGCGACTGAAGCGGCTGCCTCATTTGTTATTTATCTCACCAAAGCCCTAACATTTAGCCAACTGGGTGCAGTTAATAGTTTTATCTTTATTAGCGGGGTGTTAGTCGGTTGTGGTTTAACCGTAGGAAATTACCTTGGTAAAAAACTGGTATTAAAACTGACACCAAAACTTTTTCAATGGCTATTAGATGCTATGCTGATTTTTGCGGGTGGCTCACTGCTATTTAATGGCATTTATTCTTAATAAAATGGCTGTATTAACAGCCTTTACTTTAAATCTGATACATAAGGCATGAGTAAAGTCTGCGAAATACCAGCAAATGGCAGTAATTCATTGACTGTGGCACCGGCTCTTGCCCTTAATGAGATTGAATGTAAAAGAGCAACCACACCCAACGCAATAGCGTGAATATCTGTTTCTTCTTTTAATTCTCCCGCTTCTAACGCTTCTTGCAAGGCATCTTCAACTTGCTGAGTTTGTGCGTTAATAACCTGATTTAGCATTGTTTTTATTGCCGGATCTTCAACTTCACTCACTGCAGTTGAAAGTACCATACAGCCAGCTAAACCTTCACTATCAGTATAAAAATGGATAGCTGAAATCAAATAGCGCTTTATTCTTTCTGTCACGTTGTCTTGAAGTGATTGTTTCTCAAGTTCATGGCGATAACGTGTAGAAGCAATATGATTAAAGCGTTCAATTGCTTTCTCATACAAGGCCGCTTTATTACCAAATGCGGCATAAAGGCTAGGCTTATTCATTTGTGTTTCAATGACCAAGTCATCCATTGATGTTGCTGTAAATCCTTTGCGCCAAAATAATGCCATTATTTTTTCAAGTGCAGCATCACTATCGTAACGGCGAGGGCGACCTTTCTTTTTCATTTTGTACCATTTAGTAATAAATGTATTTACTCAGTATAAAACAAATGTCATTATTTTACTAACTAGTACAAAATAGGAAAATAAAATGATCCGCAATGAAATGCTGTATGGAAAGAATATGCCTTCAATTATTAAGCTTGTTGAAGAAGGGCGTAAACAACAATCTAAACCGCTCAAAGTCGGTATTTTTGTTTGCCCCGGTTTTATGCCGATGGATATTAATGGCGCTCAATCGGTATTTACTATTGCAAGCGCAGAAATCTATTTTATATGGAAAAAGAAAGAGTTAGTTGAAGGCTATATTGGCTGGCCAACAATGCCAACCATGACTTTTGATGAGTGCCCAGAAGATCTTGATGTATTAGCAGTTGGAATGGTGCCACCAGAGATTGTTGAAGATGAAGAGACATTGGCATTCTTCGCAAAAATGGGTAATAAAGCGCGTTTTATTATTGGTACATGTTATGGCTCTTTAGTTTTGGGTGCTGCTGGATTATTAAAAGGTAAAAGAGCGACCAGTAATTCAAATGTCGTTCCGATGTTACCTGATATGGGAGCCATAGCAGTAGAAGGAAGCGATGTTGTTATCGATGGTAATATTTATACTTCAGGACCTGCAACTGGTTCATTCGATGCTTCATTATTAGTATTGGAACAATTACTAGGCACACCTTTTGCTCAATTAGTTGAATTAGCGATTGAATATGATCCTCGTCCGCCTTTCGGTACGGGTTCACCCACTTTAGCAGGAGCTGAAATGACCGCTATTTCACAAAGCTTAACCGCTAATTTAAATGATCAATTTCATCAAGCCGCACTTAATGGACTTAAAAAACACCGCTAATTTAAGTTAATTAACGCTAGAATAAGGAAATTAATATTGACGTTTATCTAAACTGTTTTATTTCAAATTCGGAGCATCACAATGACAGAATACGAAAAAATGGTATCAGGTCATCTTTATCATGCCAGTAAAAATGATAGTTTAGAGCCACTTAGAGTAAAAGCGCGTGAAATTATTTATGATTTTAATATGACGCGTCCTTCTGACGTTGAAAAGAGAAAGACATATTTAAAACAGCTTTTAGGAAAAACGGGCAATAATTTTACTATAGAGCCACCATTTCATTGTGACTATGGTCAGTTAATTGAAATTGGTGAAGCATTTTACGCTAATTTTAATTTAACTATCTTAGATTGCGCCCCTGTGAAAATTGGACACAATGTGATGTGTGCGCCAAATGTCAGCATTTTAACTGCAACTCATCCGATTGATCCTGAAATACGTAACAGTGAATTAGAATATGCATTACCGATTACTATCGGTAATTCGGTATGGTTAGGTGCGGGGTGTATTATTTTACCTGGTGTGACTATTGGTGATAATTGCGTTATAGGTGCGGGCAGTGTAGTAACAAAATCTATTCCGGCTAATTGCGTTGCTGTTGGAAATCCTTGTCGTGTAATAAGACAAATTAGCGATAAAGATAAACAAAACGCTGAGAAAAGACTTAGTCTTTATTAATATTTAAAAAAATAGGCTCTACAAACATGATTGAGCCTATTCATAAAACTGCTTTTATTCTTTAATAAAACTGAGGTAGTTAAAGAGCGATTTAAAACCAAACTTACGGTATAACGCTAAACCATCTGCTGAGGCATCTAAGAAGCAACGTTCAACGCCTTGTTCACGGCAAAACTCTAAAACATGCTTAATCAAATGTGTTGCATAACCATTACCTTGATAGGCAATATCTGTCCCAATATCATCAAAACGCGCTAATTTATCGTGTATTGTTAACGTTAATGAAGAGACTGGCTGACCATCAACTAATAACGCGTAATGGAAAATAGCTGCGCCATTATCTAATGCTTTTTGGTGATAACGAATATATTCATTAACAATCGTATCATCACTATCATCTCCCACAGGAAACGCCGTTTTTAATGGGTGCGCCCACTGTTCAAGGTTATGATTGGTTAAAATAATATCGCAAGGATTATTTCTGTAAGATGGGAATACCGCGTCAGACAATGTTAAATACATTGCGGTTGTCATGCCATCGCCGGTATAACCTGCATTTTTTATTATTTCTTCAAATTCAGGCAATAATGACTCTGGTAATACCAAAATATGATTTTTTTTCTGCGAAGTGAAAAGGGTACTGGCTTGCTGGAATGAACTTTCTGTTGCGCCTTGGCGCAAATAAATAAAGTTAAAAATGGCAGCATCCATTGGTGTCATAAAGCAGTGAGTATGATCACCAATACGAATATTATTTTCACAAATTTCTGACCAAAAGGCTTTTTCTACTATTTTAAATTCTTTATACAGTTGTGCATCCATAATGGTTCTCTAGCTGAATCGTGGTACGCAATAAGGCGTTAATAGAGGTTCCGCTTTTCGTAAACAAGCTCTTGTGCAACTCATTCACATAATAAAGATGACGATGTCACACCAACAGTAACCCATTTTATTATTAGTTTACCTGTTTGCGTAAAATTATCATAAAAAGTCGCTTGTGCATGATATGCAATTCGCTCAGGGTGATGTTCATCACTATTATCAATGTAATCTTCAGTTGCAATAATCTCATTTTGAGCAAAATGGCGTAACTCCATCTCTGGTGTGGAGATAAATGCAAAATAACGGTAAAAACAACCTAGAATAATGGTTTTGGTAAATATAATCTTTTTTATTCTCTCTCTTTTCGTGCTAATTAACGCACCTGATATCAATAAAAACACTTATTTTTCATAAGATTAATCAGTAAGGATATTTTAATGTTAAAAATAAAATATCGCTCAAGATCACAAAAAGAATAATGAACCATAACACAAAACAAACAATAGGATATTACATCTAAATTTAAACCACAATGCAGTTTATAACTCCAATTAAATGACTTTAATTAGATGCTAAATCTGTATAAATTTTAATTTCAGCATCATACTATAACTATAATTCAAACTGGTTTTTAAATCTAAAATTAATAACAAAAAAAGACTTACAAACTGCCTTTCATATCCAAAAGCAGAGTAATTAACTTATCTTTATCTATTGTAAAGATTATTGTTTTACAAAAAAATTATTATGGATATGATAGCTCACATATTCAGCATGTTATTTTTTTAAAAAAGGCGTCGTATGTTAGAAAGTATCGGTATTTCAAATATTTGGACATACCTTTTAGGCGTTATTTTTATTACTTTAGTACCAGGTC
>JAEYFY010000313.1 GCA_023454395.1 Pseudomonadota bacterium | reverse complement strand
ACAGTACTGGCGATAAATTAGCAGATAAATACGATGATGGTCATTATCTTGATCAAGATGTTGTTGTTGATGGAAAGTTTATCAGTGCAAAAGGATTAGGTGTGAGTTTTGAATTTGCCTTTACGGTAGCTCGCCATTTATTAAGCGACAATACAGAAAAAGTAGACTGGCAAGCTAATCATATTTATTTCAAACACTGGCCGTTAGATTACCTAAAATAGCTAAATTAATTATTATTAACGATATAAAGGGGATTAACTCCCCTTTATATTTTCACTTTGAATAACGATAAATTAATATACAGAAATTATTTTTGTTTAAATGCATGAGGCTCGGAGTAGTGCCACAATTTATCCCAATATTCTTTAATAAAGGTGCTAACGGCTTCTTCACCTTCAACAAGATAGTTAAATTCTGACAAATACCCTGGGTACATATTATCTGAACCAACAATATACAATTCATCATCAATAATAGTCACTTTTGCATGGTTCCCCGGTGCAGGAGCAACTTTAGGATAAATACCACTCGCATTAACCAATGACCAGAATGGGTGCCCAATATCGCCTTGTTTTGGTGGATCTTCGCTCAGTGGTGCTTCTTTTAATGTAGCGGTATAAGATGATTCATCTGCATCTGGCCATTTATATGTTTTACCTTCCGTTTGCAGTGCTTTTGGTACTTTATCGGTAAAAAAGAATGGCGCAATTTTAATACGACGCAACGCTGATTCACGAATTTTATCAGGATCAGGAATAACGGCATCTGTATCAACATCATGAGTCAGATAATATTTAAATAATTCAAAGGTTCTTTGCGCACCTGAGCCAAATGAATATTGGTCGCCATTGGCACCAGCAGCAGCATCTAATGGTGAAACTACAATTTCAACTTCTAGCTCTGGATTTTTTAATAATGCATCAATAATCCAATGACAGACGGGGTGATCTTTCCATTTTTTCTTCCATGCACTCACAACATCTTGTTGAGACATACGAATTTTTTTCTTAGCATTTTTTATAAGATATTCCTTCATTTTCTCGGAACCTTTCTTATAATCAACTCGCATATCAGCCCCTTGCCAATATTTTCCTACTGATAAAATACGGTCTGTTTTAAAAAAGCCTTCATCAGGTGATTTAGCTAAGTTTTCTTCGTTTATTTTTTTAATTTCTTTTAGAATACTTTTCTTCGTTAACGGGTCGGCAATACGATAACTTGCTTTTTTAGCAACCCACTCATTTTTTTTACTATCAAAGTATTCTTTTGAAATTAAGTCATCACCTACATCCCACATATTATTTAAAAATAGTTGCGAATGAAGTGCAGACTCACCAATAACTTTAACTGAAACATCATGAACTGGCGGATAGCTTTTAAATAGATCCATATTTAAATTATGACCACCAACAAAAGCTTCACTGCCATCAACAGCAATAATTTTTGTATGGTTCCATGTCATTCGAGTATCTAATTCAGAAATAAAATCTTCTGGTAGTACTTTTTTTTCTAAAGAGACTTTTAAGCCATCAATAATACGGTAAAAGCGACCAATCCAAATATCTGGAATACATTCCCAATATTTCCCGCGCTCTTTAATCAATTCAATAAGATCTTTTTTCAATGCCAGATATTCAGGTGTTCCACTAAAATAGTATTTAATACCGTTTAATAAAACAGTTGGTGTTTGTGCAAATAAAAATCGAATTTGCGTACGTTCTTTACGCCCTTTCTTTTCAGAAAAAGATTTATCAATTGCAGCAAGAATAATTTTACGCCACTCTTCATCAGGGGCATTAAGAGATGAAATATCACAGCGATACAGCATCTTATCTAAGATAGATGTAATGGCTTGTTCAAATTCAGCCTCACGCTCTATCGCTTTTGGCATAATTTCTTTACCAAATGGCATTCCCCATACATGGGGTGTATCAAAAATCTTCACATAGTTATTTTCAGAGGTTTCATTGAAGAAACCTTTTAATTCTGTTTTTAATCCATCAATAAGTTTCATAATATTCCTTTATTTTACAGACAGGGCGTCCATATTATTTAAATAAACATTTAAATAATTAGCGCTTCAATTAATATAGATAGAATGTTTTCATTCCTATAAAAACATTACTTACCAGACATATGATAATTTGATATAAATCTAATGATTTCCATATAACATTCACCACCTCCTTGCGCTTAAAAAGATCAAACCAGAATTTTATATTTTAGGTATCATTAATAATAAAACTATTCTTATTTAAAATAGACCACTAACAATAAACAATAGTTATTATTAATCTACAAAACTAGTTACATCGATATTTATTAGCCTATAAATGCCCCCTTATAAATTATCATTTATTGATTTGGTCTTTTTTATATAAATTATTTAACAGGTATAGCTGTATTAAATAACAGGTTTATCTGTTTGTCAAATACAGTTTTATCTGTATTATTTTAATAGGAGGAAACATGAGTCTTGCACATAGAGTTAAAACCAGAAGAGACGCCTTGGGGCTTACTCAGACTGAAGCAGCTGAAAAAGCGGGTATCAGACAACAATCTTGGGCTTCAATAGAAGATGGCTCCACAAAGAAACCTCGTAATATTATTAGCATTGCAAGAGCTTTAGAGTGTGATGCGGGTTGGTTAATGATGGGAGATAACATACAACCTATTCATGATATCAACACGAAAAAATTACCACTAATAAGCTACGTTCAAGCGGGAAACTTAGTACATAGTGTTCCGATTACGGATTGTGATGGTGAATTTGAGTATATTCTGACAGATCAAGCGCTTTCACAAAGTGCTTTTGCATTAAAAATAGAAGGTGACTCAATGGAACCTGATTTTAAATCAGGAGATGTAATCATTGTCGATCCTGAGATAAAACCACATCCGGGTGAATTTATTGTTGCTGCTAATAATGAAAGAGAAGCAACATTTAAGAAATACAGACCAACTCGTATTGATGCTAATGGCAATGAACATTTTGAACTTGTGCCATTAAATAGTGATTATCCAACACTTAGCAGTGAAAACACGCCATTAATGATCATTGGTACGATGATTGAGCATCGTATTTATCGTCGTAAACGATAACGATTATTCCCCCAAAATAACTCCAATAATAACTAGCTATATTATTGGGGTTTATCTCAAAAAACAGTTTTATCTGTTTTTCTTCTGATTTAATCAAAATATTTATAAAATCACACCATTAATTAACCAAAAAAAGAATGAAAGAAAGTTAAATAGCTCTTAATTCACTTAATAATTAATACTTAGAAATGCAGATATTAAAGTTTAAGGTTTAAAGAGAGTTATTACTTTGTTTCTATTCTCTCATCATCCGATACGCCAATTAATAACACGCACTGATTGTAACTAAAAATATCAATAAGAATAATTACTATGTATATATACTGAACAAATAAATAAAAACAACTAAAAATAGAAAAACACCATTCGCAATCAATATAATATCTAAAATAAACATCAAATTATGGTATTTATTTGGAATATATCTCTAATTATCCCTGAAATTTTTTCTTTCCATTTTCTTTTAATTTTAGAGATATCTCTTAAAAACATTAAGATAAATTGATTTATTTAATTTTATTCAATATAAGGAGGTGTGACTTAAGGTAAATTTCTTGATGGTGAAATTCATTATTATTTCCACTTTCAAGAGATCCTTTATTCGTTTTAATACAAGGATTTTATTATGTCAGATAGTTTTCAAAATGAAGTGCCTAAAGCTCGGGTAAATATAAAGCTCGACTTACATACAGGTGGCGCACAGAAAAAAGTAGAATTGCCTTTAAAACTATTGGCTATTGGTGACTACAGCAACGGAAAAGATAAACGTATTCTTTCAGAAAGAGAAAAGGTCAATATCAATAAAAATAACTTCAATAGTGTTCTCACTGAATTTTCTCCGTCAGTCAATCTTACCGTAAAAAATACATTAGCAAACGATGGTAGCGAAGAGAGTATTAATCTGACATTTAAAGAAATGGCTGATTTTGAACCAGAGCAAGTTGCTCGCCAAATACCACAACTTCGCGCCATGTTAGCAATGCGTAATCTCTTACGTGACTTGAAATCTAACCTTCTTGATAACATCACTTTTCGCCGTGAACTCGAAAATATCCTTAAAGATCCTGCATTAAGTGATGAACTACGCGAAGAGCTATCTCAACTCGCACCGAAAAAAGACTAATTGGATTTTATCATTACAGGATTATGCTTATGTCAGTGAATAGCGAAAATATTTCAAAAAGTACAACAACTGTACTTGATGAACCTGCCAATAGTGGTGTTTACGCCTCATTATTTGAAAAAATTAACCTCACTCCTGTTTCTCAGATAAGTGATATTAATATCTTCCAAGACAATAGCGCTCTAGCAGATACAACAGCAAATGAACGCGTTACTGTTGCTGTTCAAGTTTTTCTCGATCGCTTGAAATTTTCGGGTCAAAAAGTTGAACGTTTAGATAGGAATCTGCTTGACCATCATATTGCTGATTTAGATAAACAAATTAGTGAACAGCTTGATGAAGTCATGCATCACGCAGAGTTCCAAAAAATTGAATCAGCATGGCGTGGATTAAAATTCTTAGTTGATCGCACAGATTTTCGCCAAAACGTAAAAATTGAACTTCTGGATATTGCAAAAAACGATTTACGACAAGATTTCGAAGATTGCCCAGAAACTATCCAAAGTGGTCTTTATCACCACACTTATATTGAAGAATATGACACCCCAGGTGGCGAACCTATTGCCGCTATTATCTCTAACTATGAGTTTGATCGTAGTCCTCAAGATATCGCACTTTTACGAAATATCGCAAAAATATCAGCATCAGCCCACATGCCATTTGTTGGCTCGGTTGGTCCTGCATTTTTTGGTAAAGACTCGATGGAAGAAGTGGCGGCTATTAAGGACATCAGCAACTACTTTGACCGCGCTGAATATATCAAATGGAAATCTTTCCGCGATTCTGACGATGCCCGTTATATTGGTTTAACGATGCCTCGCGTTTTAGGGCGCCTTCCTTATGGTCCAGACACCATTCCTGTGCGTAGTTTTAATTATATTGAAGAAGTCAAAGGTCCAGACCATGAGAAATATTTGTGGACAAATGCAACCTTTGCTTTTGCTGCCAATATGGTTAAAAGCTTTATTAACAATGGCTGGTGTGTACAAATTCGAGGACCTCAAGCTGGCGGTGCTGTAAAAGATTTGCCGATTCACCTTTATGATTTAGGCATAGGAAGTCAGGTCAAAATTCCATCTGAAGTGATGATCCCTGAAACACGAGAATTTGAATTTGCCAATCTCGGTTTTATTCCGTTGTCTTACTATAAAAACCGCGATTACTCTTGTTTCTTCTCTGCAAATTCGGCACAAAAACCAGCTATTTATGAAACGGCAGATGCAACAGCTAATAGCCGTATCAATGCGCGTTTACCTTATATTTTCCTCCTTTCGCGAATTGCTCATTATCTGAAATTAATTCAGCGTGAAAATATTGGTACCACAAAAGATCGCCGCTTATTAGAGCTTGAGTTAAATAATTGGGTTCGTAGTTTAGTGACCGAAATGACCGATCCAAGTGATGATTTACAAGCTTCTCATCCACTTCGTGATGCAAAAGTGGTAGTGGAAGATATTGAAGATAATCCGGGCTTTTTCAGAGTAAAACTGTATGCCGTTCCACACTTCCAAGTGGAAGGAATGGATGTGGATCTCTCATTAGTATCTCAAATGCCAAAAGCGAAAGCATAAGGTGAATCACGGATGAAAATATACCGCCCCCTCTGGAGTGATGGGGCCTTTTTGGCTCCTCAGCAATTCCAACAACAAGCAAGATGGGACAGCTATCTCATTAGTACCATCGCCAATATGACGATTGCATCAACATGGGGCGTAATTTGTGCTGAATTTGATGAAAGTGCCTTAACGATTTCACGTCTTAGCGCACAAAAATTAATTGTGCGTTTTCCTGATGGAACCCTGATCGATACAACACTGGCTGATAATCTACCGCCTGTTAATGAACTCAGCCATTATTCCCAACATCAAACACTTGATATCGTATTAGCTCTACCTTTATTGCAAGCCAATGGTGGCAATCTAATGCAAGAAGGTCGTTCTGATAGACCACAACAGTTCTATCAAGAGTGGATGAAAGTACAAGATTTAATTGGTCAAGAACAAACGGATATCGCTGTGTTAAGACACAGTATTACTTTGCGTTATGCCCATGAAGAAAACAGTGCCTATATGACTTGCCCTGTTGCTAGATTAATTCGTAACACTCAAGGCGCATGGGAGCTAGATAAACACTTTATTCCACCATTACTCAGCTGTAATGCAAGCGCTGAATTAACGACATTATTCTCAGAATTCATGCATCGCTTAGTCGCAAAACGTCGCCGCTTAATGACGATGCGCCGCGAAAATAATGAGCAAATGGCTGATTTTGCTGTTGCTGATGTCTCGCTCTTTTGGCTACTAAATGCAATTAACAGTGCGGAACCTGTATTAAGTGAATTACTATCATCAATGGGGCGTCACCCGGAGCTTCTTTATCGTGAATTAGTGCGTTTAGCGGGGGCGCTACTGACATTTTCACTCGATCATGAAAATGGCGATATTCCACTTTATCAACATTCATCCCCTGAACAGGTTTTTCCACCTTTATTTGGCTTACTTAATACACTGTTAGAAGCGAGTTTACCTTCACGCGTAATTAGCATTGCTCTTGATAAAGAAGGGCCGTTCTGGCGTGGTGAGTTGCATGATCCTCGCCTACGCGAAGATGCTGATTTCTATCTTTCAGTGCGTTCTGCATTACCAGCACATTTGTTGATCACTCAATTTCCATTACTTTGTAAAGCAGGTAGTAATGACGATGTTGCGAGTGTCGTTAATGTCGCACTTAACGGTATTCCATTACAACCTTTAACACATGTTCCTGCCGCTATCCCTCTGCGTTTAGAAAATCACTATTTTGCTCTTGAACTCAATAATCCTTCAGCTCAAGCCATGCTCTCTTCAGGTCACTGTGCTTTTTATGTGCCCGGAACATTAGGTGAAATTCAACTCGAACTTTTTGCGGTACTTCGCTCATGATAACGAATACAAGAACAGCTAAAAATAACATGATTGATATGCTTTTTGCTGATACTTGGTTAATGGTATGTCAGCTACGTCAAGGTGCCGAAATTATTGATGGAAAAGCCTTCTATAAGCGTGTCTGTGAACATATTGATAAGACACGCCAACACCTCACAGAAAAAGGTTATTCCCAATCAGCCATCGAAAACATGCTTTATGCACAATGCGCTTTAATTGATGAGAGCGTGATGAATCGCACTGAGCGTGATGATGGTTACTTACAGTGGATACAATCCCCGTTACAAGCCAAGTATTTCAATACTTTAGAAGCCGGCGACAAACTATGGGATAGATTGCGAAATCTATTAAATGAACCAGCACCCAACCACGATGTACTTATTTGTTTTCATCGTGTGATCACACTAGGCTTTGTTGGTAAATATCGCCACATCAATGCGCCTGAACGTGAACAAATTATTGAGTTACTCAATACTCAACTTCCCGCCTATGCACTATCAAGTGATTTACCTTTAGTGATGAAACCCAAGCATCGAATGAATCGCCGTCATATTTATTGGCTAGGCTGGTTTGGGGGAATTGTGGTGATTGCAATGCTGTGGTGGGGCTTTTCTGTGTCATTAGAAAATTTACTTCAACAATGGGTAATTCAAGGAAAGTGATGCAAAAAAACAGGATAAAACAGTGTATTACATTGTTTTCAGCATGCTTATTATTGTGGTTGCTTTGGGGGTTTTGGTCTTTTGGTAAAGAGATCTCCATTTTTCTGACGGCCTTTATTTGTCTGGTCACTCTCACTTTATGTGTCTGGTTTTTCCGTCAACAAAAAACTGCGCCCTACCTTCAGAATGCACTTACAAACCAGCTCCCTCCTAATAACTATCAAGGCGCTGTTATTATTGTTTGTGGTCAATCAAAAGTGCTTTTTCATGAAAATCAGACCTATCGAGAAACAGCTAAAAGTTGGTATATTTACGCCTCTTCTCCTATTGATTTGATCAACATCACTCAACATATCGTTGATATCGCCCCCTTGCAATTACGCCGATTATCACTGTTATACGCCTTATTGCCTGAACAACTATTACAACAAGAAGAAGCTGCTCAAGAAACACTTAATTGGCGTCGCGCTATTCATGAAAGCAATAAAAAAACAGGTAAAACATTACCTTTTTGGGTGACGCTTTATCTTAATTCCCCAGTTAATTATCTCAATTCACATTTTGATGACACAACACCGTGGATAACCTATTTAAATGGTCAGCCAGAGTTACTTGTTGTCTCTGATAATTTGGCAACTCATCCTATTTCAACATGGTTATCACAAAATAGAGAGCAAACCGAAAACCAACTCACCATAGCACTCTGGCTTGATCAATTACTTGCTTGGTTAAAAAGTGAATTTATTCCTCTGCTTACTGTTGCTCAATCCGGTGCTCCAAGTCTTATTCCTGCTGCTTGGGCAATTCAACTTACCACTGTTCCTACTATTTCCGATAACAGTTGGGCTAAATTTATTCACCATAAAACCACGTTATCTCCGTCTATTATCAAAACATCAAATAATAACGATGAATTACCATTGCCAGATATTGTGATTGATAAACTCACTCACGATGTCAATTTACTAAAAATAGAAACTACCTTTGGTATTGTTGGCATGATTTGTGGATTGTTTCTTATTGGTGCGCTCTCAGGTAGCTATCACCATAACAAGCAATTAATCTACGATAATAGTAATGATATCAATCATTTTAAAAGCATTAGCGACGAAAGTTTAGAACCTAAAAAAGTGGCTTATCAACAGTTACTTTCAGATGCAACGTTTCTCTCTCATTGGCAACGAGAAGGTACTCCTGCTCGCTATTCTTTAGCGTTATATCAAGGAAATAACATCTTACCTTATTTGCATGCCTTGCTCAGTTCATGGGCGCCCCCACTACCACCAGCGCCTATCATCGTACAAGAAGTTCCTGAAATGGTGACGTTAGATAGCCTTGCCCTCTTCGCTTCTGGTCAATACGAATTAAAAAATGAGGCCACCAAAGTGCTTGTTGATGCACTTATCAATATAAAAGCCAAACCGGGTTGGTTAATTGTTATTTCAGGGTACACCGACAACACCGGTAATCCTGATTTAAACCAAAAACTTTCTCTTAAACGAGCTGAAGCCGTACGTGATTGGATGATCAAAACCAGTGATATCGCCCCCTCTTGCTTTGCCGTGCAAGGATATGGTCAGCATCAGCCTGTTGCAGATAACTCAACTCTCGATGGTCGAGCGAGTAATCGTCGAGTCGAAATTCGCCTAATACCTCAAGCCGATGCTTGTCAGGTATTAGCTGATGACCTTACGCCACTGAAGGATGGTGGCAACTAAACCTTAGAAAGGAGATGTAATTATGGCTATTCCTGTATACCTCTGGTTAAAAGATGACGGTAATGCAGACATCAAAGGTTCTGTTAATGTTCAAGATCGTGAAGGCAGTATCGAAGTCGTCGCTCAAGATCACAACTTATACATTCCAACAGATAACAATACCGGCAAATTAACTGGTACACGTATCCATACTCCATTTATTTTCGTAAAAGAAATTGATGCTTCTAGCCCGTATTTATACAAAGCAGTGACTACTGGGCAAACGTTGAAAAAAGCAGAATTTAAGTGGTATCGCATCGATGATGCAGGTCAAGAAGTTGAATATTTCAACACTACGCTTGAAAACGTCAAGGTAGTCAAAGTGGCTCCTAAGATGCACAACATCAAAGATCCGACGAAAGAAAAACACAATCACCTTGAAGAAGTTGAATTGCGTTATGAAAAAATAACTTGGACTTACAAAGACGGAAATATCATTCATTCAGATTCATGGAATGAACGAGCCACGGCGTAAAACCGAAATAAACAGGCGGATAACCGCCTGTTTTTAAAATATTTAAATTAAAACCCTATTACCTATTTACACCCTAAACAATCAAGATATAGCCAAGCTACAACTTAAAACTCAACGGGCAAATACTCTAAATAGTTCAAGGTGTAGCTAGGCGACAAATAAACGAGTCACTAAGAGCATACATCAGTATGTGACTAGTGCGAGTGAATGCAGTCAACAACGCTACAACTTGAAATATGACGAGTATGACCTTATGAGCCTCGGTCTATGGCTAAGGGCGGTAGCGTACCTAAATCCCCTCAATAGGGACTTCATTACTGGGAGAAAACATGGAAAATCAATCTGTCATGCTATTGCGTCGGTTAAATCCTTATTGTGCAAAAGCACTAGAAGCTGCTGCCTCATTATGCCAAACCCGTGCCCATGCAGAAGTGACTATTGAACACTGGTTATTAAAAATTCTAGAGCTTGGTGAAAGTGATATCACTGTATTGGCACGCCGCTATGAATGGGATTTAACTGCACTTTGGCAAGGCTTACTTGACGCAATTGATAAATTACCTCGCTCTGTACGTAGCCGACCTCAATTATCCAAACCCTTATTAGAACTAATTAAAAATGCATGGATAATTGCTTCTCTTGATGAAGATATAGAACAAATCCGCAGTGTACATCTCTTACACACCATGACAAAACAACCAGCATTAGTCCAACTTGATGCACTCTGGCCTTTAATGACATTGGGTGAGGCGCAACTCCAACGATTAAGACCTCTACTTGATGCGCAATCCGATGAAAGACCTGAAATTCAGCAACTTGCTTCTTATAACCATTTACCTGAAGAAACAGCGCTTGCTGAAAAAACAGCGCTTGCTCAAAACCATGAAGCTAACACTGCATCTTCAGCGACAGACAGCGCCATTATTGGTAATACGCTAAGTGATGCCCTTCTTGCTGTATTAAATAAATTCACGCTTGATGTAACAGAAAAAGCGCGCCTTGGCGAAATTGATCCTGTATTTGGTCGAGATGACGAAATTCGCCAAATGGTCGATATACTCTCTCGTCGTCGTAAAAACAATCCTATTCTTGTTGGGGAGCCTGGTGTAGGTAAAACCGCACTTGTTGAAGGGCTTGCACTGCGTATTGCTGAAAAAAATGTTCCTCTTAGTTTACAAACTACATCATTACGCACCCTCGATTTAGGTCTATTACAAGCAGGTGCGGGTGTAAAAGGTGAATTTGAGCAACGACTAAAAAATGTTATTGATGCTGTTCAACAATCACCTACACCAATTCTACTTTTT
Source organism: Pseudomonadota bacterium (assembly GCA_023454395.1). Lineage (GTDB taxonomy): Bacteria > Pseudomonadota > Gammaproteobacteria > Enterobacterales > Enterobacteriaceae > Proteus > Proteus appendicitidis. The sequence goes on along the minus strand of JAEYFY010000313.1, from coordinate 2,254 downwards.
ATCGATGAAGCACATACAATTATAGGTGCAGGCAATCAAACTGGTGGGGCTGATGCGGCTAACTTATTAAAACCCGCTTTGGCTCGCGGTGAATTACGCACCATTGCAGCAACGACTTGGTCGGAATACAAACAATATTTTGAACGTGATGCAGCATTAGAGCGCCGTTTCCAAATCGTGAAAGTTGACGAGCCTGATGATGAAAAAGCCTTTCTAATGTTACGAGGATTAAAATCTCGTTATGCAAAATATCATGGCGTACACATCACTGATGATGCTGTAAAAGCTGCAGTAACTTTATCTCGTCGTTATTTAACAGGTCGCCAACTCCCTGATAAAGCAGTTGATTTACTCGATACCGCCAGTGCAAGAATTCGAATGAGTTTAGACACATTGCCTGAAGAACTCACTCGCATTAAAGCCAAACGCTATTCACTTGAACTAGAACAAAAAGCAATACTTGATGACATCACTATTGGTAATTTAACTAATCAGACAAAATTATCTGATTTATCCTCTCAAGATGCGCAATTAGCCCTTCAACTTGAAACACTAGAACAGCGCTTTGAACAAGAAAAAAAGATTATCTGTCAGCTACTTGAAAGCAGACAAGATCCGCAAAATACCGCGACGTCAGCACAACTACAGCAACAACTCTCACAGTTACAACAAGAAACGCCACTTTTAAATCCAGATGTAGATATTCGCACGGTGGCAACTGTAATTGCAGATTGGACAGGCGTTCCACTTTCAAGCCTCCTTAAAGACGAACAAATTGGTCTGTTAGAACTAGAAAGTCAGTTATCAAAATATGTTGTTGGACAAGACAACGCTTTACTCGCATTAGCACAACGTTTGCGAGCATCAAGAACAGGATTGGTTTCTGAAAATGGTCCTCAGGGCGTATTTTTATTAGTTGGTCCAAGTGGTGTAGGTAAAACAGAAACCGCACTTGCACTGGCAGAATGTCTGTTTGGCGGTCAAAAATCGTTAATCACGATTAATATGTCTGAATATCAAGAAGCCCATACCGTCAGTCAATTAAAAGGTTCTCCTCCAGGTTATGTCGGATATGGTCAAGGCGGTGTATTAACGGAAGCAGTACGCAAACGCCCATATAGTATTGTGCTACTGGATGAAGTTGAAAAGGCACATCGAGATGTTTTAAACCTATTTTATCAAGTGTTTGATAGAGGTTTTATGCGTGATGGTGAAGGCCGTGAAATTAATTTTCGTAACACGGTTATTTTAATGACTGCGAATTTAGGCAGTGATTACTTAATGCAACAACTGGAAGAGTCACCGTTAAGCATAGATAGCGACTTACAAGAAACGCTTCGTCCTATTTTACGTGATCATTTTCAACCGGCATTACTAGCTCGTTTCCAAACATTAATTTACCGTCCTCTTGATGCAGTGGCACTACGCATTATTGTTGAGATGAAATTAAAAAATGTCATTAAGCGACTTTATACCCACTATCGATTAACGGCTATTGTCGAAGAAACTCTCTATGACACCATTGTAGATGCCTGTTTATTACCTGATTCCGGAGCGCGAAATATCGATAGCCTGCTTAATCAACAAATCCTGCCTATATTAAGTCAACAGTTACTATTACGCCAAGCCAGTGCAGAGAAATCACAGTATGTTATTTTAGGTTTTAATGAAGAAGAAGGTATTACGTTGAGTTTTAGTGATGTGTTGCCGCATTGATTAATACATATCATTGAGGAAGAGAGAAATCTAAGTATGACCACAAAATTAACCCCAAAAAAACTTGCATTTATCGGGATAGTCATTGCCCTGATTGCCCTCTATTTTCTCTTTATCCATAAACCCAAAGTGGAATATCTAGCCGGCAATTTACACGGTTTTAACCATGTGAAAGGCACTGCGGTGAATTGGTTTAAAGTTAATGGTTATTATGGGCAAGGTGCAGCCGGAACTTGTTGCATTATGGTGCCTGAAAAATGGACACCTAACCAAACGGTATTAGTGGAATGGGAAGTCGATCCTAATGCATACCCTACAGATTCACCTGGTGTGACAGATCCCAAATTTGATGCTTATATGAAAAAACACGAAGCCAATTATCGTCATTATCAAAAAGTCGTTGAAATTCCGGAGTATGACGAACCTTGCAGTATGGATGTCCATTTTCTCCCTTGTCAGGAAGTAAAAATTACTCTTTCTTGTCATGCGACTAATCACCCTGACTATCCCATTAAAGAGCCTAGCTTTATGGAGGAGC